>JANYFV010000180.1 GCA_025359635.1 Undibacterium sp.
CCTGTTGCTGCTTTGGCTTCTGTGACATTAGCGAAAATAGGAATACCTTCAAAATCTTCGCCCGCTTTTTTCGGATTAACACCAGCGACAAAACAATTTTTGCCGTTAGCGTAATCACGACACATGCGCGTGTGAAATTGACCGGTCTTGCCGGTGATACCTTGGGTAATGACTTTTGTATCTTTATTGATCAGGATCGACATATTGTTCCTTGCGATTATTGAGCTTGGGCAGCAGCGACAACTTTCTGCGCTGCTTCTTCCATGGTGTCTGCGGCAATGATAGGCAGACCTGAGTCAGCCAACATTTTTTTGCCGATATCTTCGTTCGTGCCCTTCATGCGGACAACCAATGGCACTTGTAATGAAACCGCTTTAGAGGCAGTGATAACGCCTTCTGCGATTACATCACAACGCATGATGCCGCCGAAAATATTCACCAGAATGGCTTTCAGGCCTGGGTTTTTCAACATGATCTTGAAGGCTTCAGTCACTTTTTCTGCCGTTGCACCACCACCTACGTCGAGGAAGTTGGCAGGCTCGCCACCGAACAACTTGATGGTATCCATGGTTGCCATTGCCAGACCCGCGCCATTGACCAAACAACCGATATTGCCGTCGAGCGAAATATACGCCAGGTCAAATTTAGAGGCTTCAACTTCTGCTGGATCTTCTTCATCCAGATCGCGGTAAGCAACGATTTCTGGTTGACGAAATAAGGCATTTGCATCGAAGTTAAACTTAGCATCAAGAGCAATTACTTTGCCAGAGCCGGTCAAAATCAAAGGGTTAATTTCAGCCAATGAACAATCTGTCGCCATAAATGCGGCGTACAAACCCTTCAATTGATTGCGCGCGTCAACGACTGAAGTTTCTGGTACACCAATTTTACGGGCGATATCGTCAGCTTGGCTATCTTGCAAACCATTGGTAGGGTCGATCGCAATAGAATGAAGCAATTCTGGATGACTTTCAGCCACTTCTTCGATGTCCATGCCGCCTTCAGACGATGCCATCAAAACGACACTTTGGCTAACACGGTCCGTCACCATACTTACGTACAGTTCTTTATTGATATCAGCGCCTTCTTCGATCAACAGACGACGTACTTTCTGACCTTCTGGGCCAGTTTGGTGCGTCACCAATTGCATGCCTAAAATAGCAGTGGCGTATTCACGCACTTGCTCTAAAGATTTGGCTACCTTAACGCCACCACCTTTACCGCGGCCGCCAGCGTGAATTTGCGCCTTCACAACCCATACCGGGCCGCCAAGCGTTTCTGCTGCTTTGACCGCTTCATCAACGGACATGCAAGGAATACCGCGCGGGACGGTCACTCCAAATTTGCGGAGGATTTCTTTACCCTGATACTCATGAATTTTCATACGACTTCCCTTCAGACACTGATGTAATAGTTAGGTTGGTAAATAAGTTTGCAGCAAGTTTGTGTTCGTAATGGACATCATTTAAAACAAGTAAAACTATTCGTCGGGCAATTTTGCATTGGATAAAGGCTTTGCCCAGCGTGGATAATATTCTGCGACAGCCAATCCATCGACGCGCAAAGCATGGCAACGATCAAGCTGAAACGGTTTTTCTGACAAATTGGACTCGTCGGCACCATCTCGTGTATCGATTACATCACCGGCGAATGCTTGAATCGCAGCAGTGGGTAAAAGTTGCGCTAGTTCGGTAATGTGTGTACAGCCTTTGATGCCAGACAAACGCTCGTTCACACCAAAACGAAATTGACGCATCAAGTTTAATCCAATTAATTTTTTATAATCTGGACCGATGGTGTCGCAAAACCCCGGGTATGGCACGGCATCAGAAACAGCTTCAGCATCAACGATCGTCATTTGCGTATCGATGGTGATACGCAAACTCAAATCGTGAATTGGCGATCCAGATGGGCGCACGCCTGAAGCGAGCTGATTATCTCTGGTCTTTATGTCGGTAATTTGTGCGTCAAGATCCCACAAACCATCGTCGCGAGCAAACGCTTCGATGCTAATAGCGCGCGTATGCTTCAACGCACGGCGGGTAATAGACGGAGATAAGGGCATAAATGCCTGATGGCGGCTAATTCAGTGTAAAAAAAGCCACAATTGCGCGTCGCTACCGCAGTTTCTACGATAACAGCCGCTCTTGCGGCACTGCAAAAAACCTGAGGAGTTTAGCACAGCTTGCTGAGTAATTCCATTTACAAATACTTGGTCGCGCTTACCTAGTGGTATGCGCAAGGAGCGGTATCCAGTCGACCAATTGATAAAGCTTGTCAAACACAGCACTAAAGTTTGATAAATTTTTGAATCAGTTTCATTTCAAGGCATCACTCAGAAAACGTGTCACTCTCGTCGCGTTCGCTATTTGCTCGAAGTGCAATTTGAATTGATTTACCTGAAAAACCCCGTTGCAGTAAAAAATTCATTTGCTTTGCGCGCTCTTGATGATCTGAAGCTATGGAAGAATATTTTCTTTGTAATACCTCTGTCGCCCGAATTGCCTCAGACTCCTGCAAACTCGCTTTGACACTATCAATCTGCTCTCTAGCTACACCGTGACTCTTCAGCTCAGCCAGAATACGTTGATTGCCAAATCGCGCTTGCCTACGATTGATCAGAGACTCAGAAAACCTTGCAGTCGAAAGAAAATTTAAAGCTTCCAGAGTATCGAGCAATGCGGGGACATCATCTGACTCTTGCGCATAACGATTAAGTTTCAGCGCCAACTCGGACCGGCTATGCTCGCGCATAGACAAATAGCGTAGAGCCCTTCCCTTGAGACTGAGTTGCGGTTTTGTCATAGCTAATTTTCGTCCAATGTTTATTCGAAAAAAAACCGGTTTCCTGCAGATGCAAGAAAACCGGCATTTTTTAAACAGCGACGTCGTTGTTTTTTGTTACTCGTCGGTATTTGCCGCATTCGCCTTACTTGCCTTAGTCGCTTTCACTTTAACCTCTTCAGTAGCCAGCGCTGGCAATAAAGGCACTCCTAAGTGAGCTCTTACTTTATTTTCGATCTCATGTGCCAAGGCCGGACGCTCTACCAGGAACGCGCGTGCATTGTCTTTACCTTGACCAATGCGCTCGCCATTATAGCTATACCAGGAACCAGCTTTTTCGACGATCTTGGCATCTGAGCCCAGATCCAAAATCTCGCCTTCGCGCGACGTACCAGCGCCATACAAAATATCAAAATGCGCTTCTTTGAAAGGTGGCGCAACTTTGTTTTTGACAACCTTGACTTTAGTTTCATTGCCAATGACTTCATCACCAGATTTAATGGATCCGGTACGGCGGATATCCAATCGTACAGAGGCATAAAACTTCAAGGCATTACCACCAGTCGTGGTTTCTGGGCTGCCAAACATCACACCAATCTTCATACGGATCTGATTAATAAAAATCACTGTGGTATTCGTGCGATTGATACTACCGGTCAATTTGCGTAATGCTTGTGACATCAAGCGCGCTTGCAGGCCTGGTAAAGAATCGCCCATATCGCCCTCAATCTCAGCGCGTGGCGTCAATGCTGCAACAGAATCAATCACGATCAGGTCAACGCTGCCTGAACGTACCAAGGCATCGGTAATTTCTAATGCCTGTTCGCCAGTATCAGGCTGAGAAATAAGTAAATCAGACAGATTGACGCCTAATTTCTGCGCATAACCTACATCCAAGGCGTGCTCTGCATCGATAAATGCGCAAGTCCCGCCCAATTTTTGCATCTGCGCAATGACTTGCAGTGTTAATGTTGTCTTACCGGATGACTCTGGTCCGTAGATCTCAACCACGCGCCCACGTGGCAAACCGCCTACACCTAGGGCAATATCTAAACCCAATGATCCGGTAGAGACTACCTGTATCTCTTCTATGGCGGCGCCATCAGCCAAACGCATTACCGAGCCCTTACCAAACTGCTTCTCGATTTGAGCCAGTGCGGCAGCCAGTGCTTTACTCTTGTCGGAGCTGTTATCAGATTTTCTATCGTCCATAAATTCTTTCAGGTAAGTTCAGGTGAGCGCCAGTAACGGGGATTTCTTGGTTAAATTTTGTGTACAGCGACACTGTATAAAAAATCAGTGCTTTATGCAAGCCTCATTTAAAAATATTTTTAATATTCCATATTGGCGTATTTTAAATTCGACATTAATAACAAGCATTTACTAAATAGTAACAGTGGTAACATCCCTTCCTTGCTGGGGCGGGGAAAACACAATAGACTATTCAAAGACGAAACGATCACTTACCGGGCTCACCCAGAAAATTAACAAATGCGCATTTTGCTTGCAGAAGACGATAGCGTCCTTGCCGACGGATTAACCCGCTCGCTCAGGCAGTCTGGTTACGCCACTGATTGCGTCAACAATGGCGAAGAAGCCGATACTGCACTATCTACTCAGGAATTTGATCTGCTGATACTCGATCTGGGCTTACCCAAACTCAGTGGTCTGGAGGTATTGCGCCGCCTCAGGGCGCGTAATTCCCAGCTACCTGTTTTGATATTGACTGCGGCTGATTCCGTCGAGCAAAGGGTAAAAGGACTCGATCTGGGTGCCGATGATTACATGGCCAAACCGTTTGCGCTTTCTGAGCTGGAAGCCCGGGTGCGTGCATTGTGCCGGCGTGGTGCGGGTGGTGGCCCAGCAACAATTAAACATGGCCCACTTAGCTATGACCAGGTTGGGCGTATCGCCTATATTCACGAACAAATGCTAGATTTATCAGCACGCGAACTTGGCTTATTAGAAGTCTTACTACAACGGACTGGGCGTTTGGTATCTAAAGAGCAGCTGGTCGATCACCTTTGCGAATGGGGCGAAGAGGTAAGTAACAATGCGATTGAAGTGTACGTACACAGGCTACGAAAAAAAATCGAGATTGATGGCGTAAGGATAGTGACCGTGCGCGGTTTGGGTTATTGCCTTGAGAAGTTTTTTGTTGCGCCGCCCGCTCCTGCTCCAGACAATATTCAGCCATCATGATAACTTCAGGCAGTGTGGCCGAGGCACCTGCAGCAGAACAATCCTTGCACGGACAGGCGCCTGAAAAAATCCAACGTTCACTGTTTGGCGAAATTCTTGATTGGATGCTTGCCCCCTTGCTTTTGCTCTGGCCTATGAGCATTGCCATCACCTACCTGGTCGCCAAGTCCATCGCCAATCAACCCTTTGATCGTGCGCTTGAAGATAATGTCTTGGTGCTCTCCCAACAGGTGAAAGAAGTAGATGGCAAAGTCGTCGCACAAATGTCGAATCCTGCACGCGACATTTTGCGCGCCGATGATCTGGATAATATTTATTTTCAAATTAAAAGCATCCATGGAGAGTTAGTGGATGGCGATCGCGATTTGCCAATGCCGGCAGAGGAAGAAAAGTCTGTAGCAGGCAATATTGTCTTCAGAAACGATCATCTGCGTGGAGTCGATATTCGCGTCGCCTACGGTTATATTGACCTCAATAAAACACATGCTCTAGGCACTCCAAACAACAACGATCACCTTGTATTAATACAAGTCGCCGAGACTTTGGAAAAACGCGCGCTTCTGGCAAACGAAATTATCAAAGGCGTCATTTTGCCGCAGTTTATTATCTTGCCGATTGCGTTGGCACTGGTCTGGTTCGCACTAAGTCGAGGCCTGTCTCCTCTAGCTGAATTGCAACAAAGAATACGCGCCAGAAAACCAGATGATTTGAGTCCTATCGATTCACGGCAGGTGCCGGAAGAAATAACGCCGTTGGTGCGTTCACTTAACGACATGTTGGAACGACTATCGCAAACCATCTCGATTCAGAAACGCTTTATTGCGGATGCCGCGCATCAAATGAAAACGCCTTTAGCTGGCATGCGCATGCAGTCAGAGTTAGCGCTAAGACAAACCGATCAGGAGGAAATTCACCGGTCATTGCTGCAATTATCCAAAAGCTCTGAAGCGGCAACTCGCCTTATCAATCAATTGCTGGCACTGGCGCGTGCCGAAAATCAATCACCAGCGACAAAGGCCTTGGAATTGATCGATCTCGCTGACCTGGCGCGCAGCACAGTACAAGATTGGATACAGGTCTCTTTTGCAAATAACATCGACTTGGGAATCGAACAAAACGATGAAGCGATACAGATTTTTGGCAATCCATTGATGTTGCGTGAATTGCTGAGCAACCTGATCGACAATGCGATTCGCTACACACCTAAGGGACATAGCGTCACAGTGAGAACTTCACTCAATAACGAACAGGCGCTGGCGTTTTTAGAGGTTGAGGATAACGGGCCTGGCATCCCGGCTTCTGAACGAGGGCACATCTTTGAACGCTTTTACCGCATTTTAGGCAGCAACGTACAAGGTAGCGGACTAGGACTTTCTATCGTACGTGAAATTGCGCAGCAACACGATGCCCGTATCGAAATCACCGACAACCCACGTAATCAAGATCCACGGTTTCCTGGTAGTTTGTTTCGCATTTCTTTCAAGATGAACCCTTACGATAGTGTGATGGACGATTTGGCTTGATATGCAAGATAAAATAAAGAAAAATCACCCTTACTGGCGACAAACTAAAAGACTAACGAGTGCGCTTCTTCTGATTTGGTGCTTACTCACTTTCGGTGTACTTTTTTTTGCTCGCGAACTGACATCCTTACATTTTTTCGGTTGGCCTTTTTCTTTCTATATGGCAGCGCAAGGGCTGACTCTCATTTACGTCTTAATACTTGGCATCTTTTCTTTTTGCTCGCACCGCATTGAGCGATCGGCTAACAACGCTGGCGAGGACGCAAGCTGATGGCGCAAAAAAAATTCACTCGTAGGCTAGCCCGATACTATGCCTGGTACACCCTGCTCTTCATCGGCTTTTTGATCAGTCTGGCAGTGCTGGAAAAAGAAGGTGTGCCCCGTGCGTGGATAGGCTATTTGTTCATGTTCGCCACCATTCTTTTATATGCCGGCATCGGCATGCTGAGCCGTACTTCTGACATTACTGAGTATTACGTCGCTGGCAGGCGCGTCCCGGCTATTTTTAATGGAATGGCGACGGCAGCCGATTGGATGTCGGCGGCCAGCTTTCTCAGTCTGGCGGGTGGTTTGTATTTACAAGGCTTTGATGGTCTGGCGTATATCGTCGGCTGGACAGGCGGCTTCTGTCTGGTTGCCTTATTGATTGCACCGTATTTGCGTAAATTTGGACAATATACTATTCCAGATTTTTTGGGAACTCGTTACGCTGGCCCCAGTAATAGCATAAGCAGTAATTTCGTCAGAATTTTAGCCGTGATTGCGACTGTCATTATTTCATTCACCTATGTTGTGGCACAGATTTACGGCGTTGGCCTGATCACTTCGCGCTTCACCGGAGTGGATTTTTCAGTGGGTATTTTTCTTGGCCTCGCCAGTATTTTGGTCTGTTCTTTTCTGGGTGGAATGCGTGCGGTAACCTGGACGCAAGTGGCGCAATACATCATCATTATTATTGCGTATATGATCCCGGTGACCTGGCTCGCCATCAAACATACTCAGATACCAGTTCCGCAAATCGCCTACGGCTCGGTATTGCCGAAACTCAGTGCCAAAGAAAAAATCTTCGCTATAGACCCAGGAGAACAACAGGTGCGAGCGATCTTCAAACAAAAAGCTGAAGAATTTCAAAAGAAAATCAACCAACTCCCGACATCATGGGAAGAGGGGCGTTTTGAGTTAAAACAGCACCTTGATAATTTAAAGTCTGGCACCGCGTCCCTGATCGATATCAAGGCCGCCAGCAAAGAGCTCAACAACTATCCAAAAACACCGCAAGAAGCGTCAGCCCGTTGGTCCGATGCCAGAAACAGCAATATGGCGCGAGCTGAACCCAGCGGCTCTAACTACGCTCCTTACGCAGCCAAAGACAAGAACGAATCGGATATCAAACGCAATAATTTTATGGCCCTGGTGTTTTGCCTGATGGTGGGCACTGCCGCCCTACCACATATCCTCATCCGCTATTACACAACGTCATCAGTAAGGGAAAGCCGAGATTCAGTGTTTTGGTCACTGTTCTTTATTATGCTGGTGTACATCACGATTCCCGCTTTGGCGATCTTGCTCAAATACGACATCTACACTTCATTGGTTGGTTCAGATTTTTCTAAACTACCGTCATGGGTCACGTATTGGGCCAGTATCGATAAGAATAATCCGCTGGTGAATATTACTGACATCAACCATGACGGCATCGTGCAATTAGCAGAAATTTTTCTTGATGGAGACATCATCGTTTTGGCAACACCGGAGATCGCCGGCCTGCCTTATGTTATTTCCGGCCTGGTTGCCGCCGGTGGACTGGCCGCCGCGCTGTCTACTGCGGATGGCTTATTACTGACCATTTCCAATTCTTTGTCACACGACATTTATTACAAAATAGTTGACCCGACAGCTTCAACCCAGAAGCGCGTAACCATTTCAAAACTATTACTTTTAGTAGTTGCCTTAGTCGCCGCTTACGCGGCTTCACTTAAACCTGCCGATATATTGTCACTTGTTGGTGCAGCTTTTTCGTTGGCAGCATCCACCTTATTTCCTGCACTGGTATTGGGCATTTTCTGGAAAAGGGCCAACCATCAAGGTGCAATTACCGGAATGATCAGCGGATTTTTTATATGTGTGTACTACATGATCAGTACACACCCCCTATTTGGTGGTCAGGTGGCAAATCAATGGTGGCACATTGCCTCTATATCTGCGGGTGTATTCGGCGTGCCCGCCGGTTTTCTAACCATGGCAGTCGTCAGTTTTTTGACAGAAGCACCAAATTCTCGCACTCTTGAATTCATCACCTATATTCGAGAACCTTAGAGTTCAAAGGAAAAATCGATCTGGCTCAGTTCTTGCTAATTGACTTAGGGCTACTAATACAAACAACAGCGAGTGCACATCATGGTGAAATTTTTCAATGAAATGACAGCTGAAGATCACGGATCAACAGCCTCTACTCGCGAACATTATCGTGAATTCACAACATGGCTAAATCAGCAGACACCAGAAACGATACAACGTAAACGTGCTGAAGCTGATTTACTATTTCGCCGGGTCGGTATTACCTTTGCGGTATACGGAGACGACGCAGGCACCGAACGTTTGATCCCATTTGACATTATTCCGCGCATCATACCCGCGGCAGAATGGTCACATCTTCAAAAGGGTTTAGTGCAACGAGTGACTGCGCTCAATATGTTTATCCATGATATTTACCATGACCAAAATATCATCAAGGCCGGTATTATTCCCGCAGAACAAATTTATAAAAACGCCCAGTATCGGCCAGAAATGCAGGGAGTTTCGGTAGCATCCGATATTTATGCGCATATTGCCGGCGTGGATATTGTTCGTGCAGGCCAGGGTGAGTTTTATGTACTTGAAGACAATTTACGCGTGCCTTCCGGTGTCTCGTATATGCTGGAAGACCGCAAGATGATGATGCGCTTATTTCCGGAATTATTCGCTCGAAATAAAATCGCACCGGTCGATCATTACCCAGACATGTTGCTGGACAATCTCAGATCGGTTGCGCCTGTCGGCGTTGAAAACCCGACCATCGTCGTGATGACACCGGGCATGTATAACTCAGCCTATTTTGAACACGCTTTTCTGGCGCAACAAATGGGTGTGGAATTAGTCGAGGGGAAAGATTTATTTGTTAACGACAAC
Organism: Undibacterium sp.; assembly: GCA_025359635.1. Classification (GTDB taxonomy): domain Bacteria; phylum Pseudomonadota; class Gammaproteobacteria; order Burkholderiales; family Burkholderiaceae_D; genus Undibacterium. The sequence continues at coordinate 9,678 of JANYFV010000180.1, forward strand.
GCGGTTTATATGCGTACGACACGTGGGCCTAAACGGGTAGACGTGATTTACCGCAGAATCGACGACGACTTTATGGATCCTCTGGCTTTCCGCCCAGATTCATCCTTAGGTGTGCCTGGGCTCTTAGCGGTATATCGCGCGGGTCGCGTTACCTTGGCCAATGCAATCGGCACCGGTGTAGCAGATGATAAATCGATTTATCCTTTTGTCCCGGACATGATCAAATTTTACTTGTCCGAAACGCCCATCCTAAACAATGTACCGACCTATCAGTGCCGCAAACCTGACGATCTCGCTTACACCCTATCGCATTTATCAGAATTGGTCGTGAAAGAAGTACATGGCGCGGGCGGCTACGGCATGTTGGTTGGCCCAGCATCGAGCAAGCAACAAATCGAAGATTTCCGTCAACGCATACTCGCCAAACCGGAAGGTTACATTGCGCAACCTACCTTGGCGTTATCTGCCTGCCCCACCTATGTAGAAAATGGTATTGCGCCACGCCATATTGACCTGCGTCCGTTTGTTCTGTCTGGAAAAACTGTTTCGATGGTACCTGGCGGTTTGACGCGGGTGGCTCTACAAGAAGGATCACTGGTAGTCAATTCCTCACAGGGTGGTGGGACAAAAGATACTTGGATTTTGGAGAAATAATATGCTTAGTCGCACCGCAGATCATTTGTTTTGGATGGCGCGTTATACAGAGCGCGCTGAAAATACCGCGCGTATGCTCGATGTCAATATCCAGACTTCGATGTTGCCTCAGTCTGCCATCGATGCGGAGCAGGGTTGGCGTGCCATGTTGGGCATCTCCGAATTGCAGACAGAATATGACAGCAAATATACCGATGTCAACGCTAAAAATGTGCTCGACTTTATGGTGCGTGATCCGGCCAATCCTTCGTCCATTCTCACTTGCCTGACGCTGGCGAGAGAAAATGCCAGAGCAGTTCGTGGCACTCTCACAACCGAAGTCTGGGAAACACAGAACGCAACCTGGCTAGATATGCAAAAGCGACTCGACCGCGGCTTACTTGAGACAGATCCCAGTCATTTTTTTGAATGGGTAAAATATCGTTCCCATCTTTCACGTGGCGTGACGATAGGCACGATGTTGAAGGACGAGGCGATACATTTTATCCGCTTAGGCACCTTTCTTGAACGCGCCGACAATACTGCACGCATCCTCGACGTGAAATTTCACGGAGGAAAAAAAGGCAAGCACGCCGAAGAGTTAACGCAACGAGATTTTTACTATTGGGCGGCGCTATTACGCTCGGTTTCTGGTTTTGAAATTTATCGTAAGGTTTACCGTGATGTCATCACACCAGAAAGAGTGGCAGAGCTACTGATATTGCGCGGAGATATGCCACGTTCGTTACTCGCCTGCATGGATGAAGTGGTACAAAACCTCCAGGAAGTGAGCAACGATGTCTCTGCCGAAACAGAACGCTTTGCCGGAAAACTTCATGCGGAGTTGCGCTTTGCCAGGATAGAAGAAATTCTGGATGCAGGATTGCACGACTCATTGACTGAATTTTTAGAGCGCATATTTGCGCTAGGCAATCGTATTAGCCGGGATTTTCTCGTGCCCTTGGCTGCGTAAAAATTGGGGGGGCGAACTCCTCAAGATTTTTTAGCCACTATTCTTTGCACTATTCAAAAAGGTTCGTACTATGGCCATCCGCGTCGCATTGCACCACAAGACTAGCTATCATTACGATAAAGAGATTAGTTTGTCACCCCATGAAGTGCGCTTGCGCCCCGCCCCGCATGCACGCACACCGATCTTGTCCTACTCCTTAAGCGTCACGCCTGAGGATCATTTTATCAACTGGCAGCAAGACCCGTATGGCAACTACATCGGGCGTTTTGTGTTTCCGGAAAAATCCAAGGTATTAGAATTTACCGTTGATCTGGTTGCCGATATGACGGCAATTAACCCCTTCGATTTTTTTGTTGAAAAATACGCCACCAATTTCCCGTTTAAATATACGCCGCAGTTGATGATAGAGTTGAGCGCTTACTTAAAAGCAGATTCGCCTGGCCCTCTGCAAGCGAAATGGCTGGCAGAGGCAAAGCGCGACATTCTGGCAAAAGAATTATCGACCAATGATTTCTTAGTCGCGATCAATCAACGGCTACAAAAACATATAGGCTATTTGGTCAGGATGGAACCTGGCGTACAGAAGCCGGAAGAAACTTTGCTCAACGAGACAGGTTCGTGCAGAGATACCGGCTGGCTGCTGGTGCAAATTTTGCGCAATATGGGGCTGGCAGCGCGCTTTGTTTCTGGCTATTTAATTCAACTCAAAGCTGATCAACTTTCCTTGGATGGCCCCAGCGGCCCGGAAGCCGATTTCACCGATTTACATGCCTGGGCTGAAGTGTATATTCCCGGTGCAGGATGGATAGGCTTAGACCCGACATCGGGCATGCTGGCATCAGAAGGACACATTCCGCTTGCATGTACTGCGATGCCGTCGTCAGCCGCCCCGGTCTCAGGTTTTACCGACAAAGCAGACGTCACTTTTTTTCACGAAATGACGGTGACACGTATCCACGAAGACCCGCGCGTCACTATGCCTTACAGCGAAGAAGACTGGGACAAAATTAATAAACTCGGGCAACAAGTAGATGTCGATCTAAAAAAACAGGATGTGCGATTAACCCAAGGCGGCGAGCCGACGTTTGTCTCTATCGACGATATGGATGGTGCGGAATGGAATACGCTGGCGCACGGCACCAAGAAACGAGAGCTCGCCGGGCAACTCATGCACCGGCTGAAGAACCATTTTGCACCGGGAGGCATGCTGCATTACGGTCAAGGAAAATGGTATCCAGGTGAGCCTTTGCCGCGCTGGGCGCTCAACATTTTCTGGCGTATCGATGGCCAACCTATGTGGCGTGATGCCAGCTTATTTTCTGATGAGGCCAAGGCAGAAGGCTATACCGTCAAAGAGGCCACTCAGTTCGCGAATGAACTGGTTAGCGCCTTATTATTACCCGTAACAAGTTTGATACCTGCATACGAAGATGTAGTATTGCTGGCACAAAAAGAACAAGCCTTACCAGGCAATCTCGACCCGCTTAAAGCCGATTTATCAGCACCAGAAGAACGCCGTCGAATTGCGCGTTTGCTTGAACAAGGCCTGGGTCTGGTAGTTGGCTATGTGCTACCCATCAAACCACAAGAATTAGATACGAGTATCGCCTTGGGCACTTCCTGGCGCACTAGTGAATGGCCACTGAAACGTGAGCACCTGTATTTGCTTGAGGGCGACTCGCCGATGGGTTTGCGTCTGCCATTAAATTCCTTACCTTGGGTGCATGCAGACGACAAGGAAAGTGAATTTGATGTCGATCCATTCGCAGAAAAAGGGCCTTTATCTGCGACTAAAGACGCGACGCCCAATTCAGCAAAAGTAGTCGCTGCAAAACCGCCTGCGGCAAAAATACTGGTCAAGGTCAAACCACTACCGCGTGAAGTCATACACACTGCTTTATGCGTGCAAGTGCGGGATGGCCGTCTGCATATTTTTATGCCACCACTTAAGCGCATCGAAGATTATCTGGCCTTGGTGACGATCATAGAAACAACCGCCACCAAGCTCAATATAAAGTTATGGATAGAAGGATATCCACCGCCGCGCGATCCTCGCATCAAACTGCTGAGTGTGACGCCAGACCCGGGCGTCATCGAAGTCAATATTCATCCTGCGGCAACCTGGAATGAGCTGGTCTACAACATGACCACCTTGTATGAAGAAGCCCGCTTGACACGTTTGGGTACAGAAAAATTCATGGTCGATGGTCGTCACACCGGCACTGGCGGTGGCAATCACGCTACGCTTGGCGGTGCCACCCCCGCCGACAGCCCGATGTTGCGCAGGCCAGATGTATTAAAAAGCCTGATTACCTACTGGCAAAATCATCCTGCTTTATCGTATCTATTCTCCGGCACATTTATCGGGCCTACCAGCCAGGCGCCACGGGTAGATGAGGCACGCGATGATAATCTGTATGAGCTTTCATTAGCGTTTCAACAGATGGATAAAGTGCTGCCGAACGCGCAGGAAAGTGACCGCCCCTGGATCGTCGATCGACTCCTGAGAAATCTCCTGGTGGATCTGACAGGCAATACGCATCGCTCGGAATTTTCTATCGATAAACTGTATTCGCCCGATGGCCCCACTGGGCGCCTGGGCTTAGTCGAATTCCGCGCATTTGAGATGCCGCCCCACGAGCGCATGAGTTTATTGCAAATGCTTTTATTACGTGCTTTGGTTGCCAGCTTTTGGCGTAAGCCGTATGTCTGCAAACTGGTCCATTGGGGAACCGCGCTTCATGACAAATGGATGTTGCCACAATTTGTCGCCCAAGATATTCGTGATGTGGTGAAAGACTTGCGGCTAGCTGGTTATGCTTTTGAAGAGCGCTGGTTTGATCCTTTCATCGAATTTCGCTTTCCGCGTTTCGGCACCGTGGTGTATGAAGGTGTGGAAATGGAACTAAGACAAGCAATAGAGCCGTGGAATGTCCTGGGTGAAGAAGTGAGCGCTGGAGGTACGGCGCGTTACGTTGATTCGTCTATCGAACGCATGCAGTTGCGGGTGCGGGGCCTGACCAATAGCCGGCATATCGTCGCCTGCAACGGCCGCCCTTTGCCGCTGCATCCTACTGGCATACCAGGCGAATATGTCGCAGGGGTGCGCTTCAAAGCCTGGAACCCCTGGTCAGCCTTGCACCCCACCATTAACATCCATGCGCCTCTCACTTTTGACTTAGTTGATACCTGGAGTGGCCGTGCTATCGGAGGTTGCACTTACCATGTCAGCCATCCTGGCGGACGTAGTGAAGAAAGCTCGCCAGTCAATGCAAATGCCGCAGAAGCGAGACGATTTTCACGCTTCTGGGATCATGGACACACGCCAGGACCTATAATTGTGTATAAAGAGGAGCTAAATCCTAGTTTTCCCATGACACTCGACATGCGTTGGCAACCATAATCCAAAATTGATGTTGAACAAACTGCTCACAACCTACCCAAGCGCACGCGGTAACTATGATGAGATGCTTGATGCATCAAAGCAACCGCGAGCGCATTGGCGTGTTTTTATGGAAGGTCTGGCGCAAGAACCACCGGTCGCGATGCAACAGCGAACAGATGTCGTGCAACGTAAAGTGCGTGAAAATGGTGTTACCTATAACGTCTATGACGATACCAAAGGCAGGCAACGGCCTTGGGATTTAAATGTTTTGCCGTTCATCTTGCCGCATAACGAATGGAGCGCGATCGAAGCCGCCGTCATTCAACGTGCGACCTTACTTAATCACGTCCTCATTGATATTTATGGCAAGCAAAAATTACTGGCCGAAGGTTTTTTACCGGCAGCATTAATCCACGGACACGCGGGTTTTTTGCGCCCATGCCATAACATCGCCCATCTAGACAATATCGCCCTGCATTTCTATGCGGTCGATTTAGCGCGCGCGCCTAACGGACGCTGGTGGGCAGTAGGCGACCGTACGCAAGCACCATCAGGCGCTGGTTACTCACTTGAAAATCGTTTCATCATTGCCCGTGCTTTCCCCGAATTATTTCGCGACTTGAAGGTGCGTCATCTTGCTGGATTTTTTTCCACGATGCGAGACGGGCTGGCACATTGGGGCCGCGTATGCGCAAATAATGACAAGCAAACATTGGCGGAAAACGAGGCGCCATTAATCGTCTTGTTGACACCTGGCCCTTACAATGAAACCTACCATGAGCAAACCTTTTTAGCGCGTTATTTGGGCGTTCCCTTAGTTGAAGGGAGTGACTTAACGGTACGTGACGGCATGGTTTGGTTGAAGGCTTTGTCCGGATTGCAGAGAGTTCACGTCATCATGCGCAGAGTGGATGATGAGTTTTGCGATCCGCTGGAATTGCGTACTGATTCGGCACTTGGCATTGCCGGTTTAACCGAGGTTGCGCGCCGCGGCAATGTCATCATTGCCAACAGCCTTGGTTCAAATCTACTCGAATCTGGTGCATTGCTCGGTTTTTTGCCTGGACTCAGCGAAAAATTGCTGGGAGAACCTTTAAGGATGCCGTCAGTCGGCACCTGGTGGTGCGGCCAGCCTGAAGCTCTTGAAGAAGTCATCGCCAAATTGGACCAGCTGATTATCAAACCAAGCTTTCCGCAATTGCGCCAATATCCGGTTTTTGGTAAAGATTTAAAAGGATCAGCGCGTACTGAATTCATTAAAAAATTACGTGCACATCCGCAGAATTTTGTCGCGCAGGATTTAGTCCAGTTATCACATGCGCCCATTTGGAAAGCTGAACCAACCTCACCATTGACAGCATCAGCGATGGGATTGCGCGTTTACGCTTGCGCCACGCCAAATGGTTACATCGTTATGCCGGGCGGATTAACAAGGGTGGCCACCGGCAAGGATGACCGTGTTCTCGCAATGCAACGCGGCGGCGGCAGTAAAGACACTTGGGTGCTGGCAAACCCAAATACCGAAGCATTTAGCACGCCAGTCAAAGGAAAAAATGCGAAAGACTTGATACGCGACGACACACATCTTTCAAGCCGCGTCGCAGAAAATTTGTATTGGTTTGGCCGATATTGCGAACGCTGCGACAACATTTCTCGTTTAATGCGCACCACTCTCGATCTGCTTATCAATACGCCGGTAGAATTTCGTCGGAATGAGTGGCGCACTGTTCAGGCGCTGTGTGTTTGGTCTCACCTGATCACTGTTCCAACTCCCGAGAAGCCAGATGACACTATCGCTATACAAACGCAAACACAGGGACTCGGACAATCACAGATGCAGACACAAAGCAGTGGCGATAATGGCAGCGCCTCAAAGCGTCTCACCATATTGACTGATACAGAAATTGAATCAGCGTTGTTACTGGCGATGGTCTCTCCAGACGTACCCGGTATCGCAAACCAGCTACAGAATTTGTACCGCATCGCCAGTCAATTACGCGAACGCGTATCGCAAGATAACTGGCGCATCATCAATCAAATGATACAGCGATTTACCGTCGGCCAAGAGCCGCCATCGATCACTGATGCAGCCATCATGCTCGACGAAGCGATCAATTATTTGATGAGCTTGGCAGGTTTTGCACTAGACGGTATGACGCGTGACAAGGGTTGGCGTTTT
>JANYFV010000273.1 GCA_025359635.1 Undibacterium sp.
GTACATACAATTGCGCCAGCGGCTGGCCTTTGCGCACTGTTTCCAAGGTGGCACGCACAGTCAGTTTTTCAACAAAGCCATTGCTGCGCGCCTGCACCAACACGAGCTCATTTTCGTTATACGCGACGCTGCCGACTGCACTGAGCGCCGCACCGAGATGCCCACGTATGACTTCGGCCAGACGTATCGCCAGATTTTGCTGCATGCGCGAATCGATTGTCACACCGGATGTATTTTCCGCGCCTTCGTCGGCGTACACCGGCTGTAATTGCATATCCATGAAGGGCGACTTGCCGGGCTTGTCGAATTTGGTGGCTGGCGACATTGGGTCGTGCCAGTAGAGGATTTTCTTTTCTGCTTTTGCCGTCATCGTTGGGCTCATTGCAGCTTGTTGCGCGCCGCGGCTTAGACCTAGGCGATATACGCCTATGCCTGCAACGCTAAGCACAGCGGCGATACTGATCAATATGAGAATAGCTTTGGTTTTCATTTTTTTGTCCTTGATGTTTCGTCGCTTTATGTGAGCGCGTAAAGTCCAATATTGCTTTGCGTTTTTAGCCCCTTCCCCCGGGCAGGGGGAAGGTTGGGATGGGGGTCGAACGGTTCAAAATACGGATACCATTGATCGAACAATTTACCTCCTCCCTAGCCCTCCCCCTTAAATGGGGAGGGAATTTCGCACCCTCATCCCTGCCATCTCCCGCTTGCGGGAGAAGGAGCTGAATGCACAGTCAAAAACTGCAAGCTCACCCACAATTTGGCGGCATCCGCTTCCAGTTGCAGGCTCTGCAAACGCATTTCTATTTCACTGCGCTGCGTGGCGAGTAGTTCGCTCAAACTGAGTTTGCCGCCGCGATAAGCAGCTAGATTTGCAGCGGTGCGTTGCTGCGCCAGCGGCAGTAATCTGTTTTGAAAGCGCGCCAGCCGCTCCCGCTTGCTACGCCATTCGCTCAGGGTATTTTGCGTTTCCGCAACGAGCATGCGCAGCGCTTCTTCATGTTCAGCACCGGCTTGCGCCGCTATAGATAATTTGGCCGAGAGTTCGCGATTTTGCCGCTTGCCCTGATCCCATTGCAAGGGCAGCGATACACCGACCGAAATCATATTCGGGTAGGCGGCGCCGCGTTGCTGGTAACTGACTTCTACGCTCCAGTCGGGCTTCTGGTTGGCACGCGCCAGGCTCGCTTCCGCATTCGCCAGTTGCTCTTGCTTGGCCAAAATCTTGAGCTGTGGATGTTGAGTCAGTTGCTGTGATAAATCTGCACTGGCTAGTGGCGCTTGGGTCAGGTCAGGCGGCAGAGCCAGCAAGGTATCGCCGGCTCTGCCGACCCATCTGGACAACTGCGTTTTGGCCTTGCTCAGTTGCGCCTGCAATTCACTCTGGCGGTCTTCTATCATTGCCACCGCACTCTCTGCCATCAGTACTTCTGCCTGACTAGCGCGAGCGCCTTTGTAGGCGCTTTGTGCGGCCTGTTGTGCCAGTTGCGTCTGGCCTAGTTGTTCTTCGAGCAGGACTAGTTGCCGCTCGGTGTAATAGCGATCTAGCCAGGCCAACGCGGTATCGCGTTGGATGCTGGCGATGTTCAGTGATTTTTCTGCCAGAGTTTTTTGCGCAGAAATGTCAAATTGATCGGAGCGGTATTTCAATTTGTCTGAACGGGTGATTTCTTGCATGAGGCCGATACGGCGCATGGTCATGAAATCATTGCCCAGGCTAAAGCGATCAGTGCCAGCTATCGGCAAATTATCAATGCCAAATTTCAGCACCGGATCAGGCAATTGACGGGCGGCGACAGCCATTTCCTGCGCCGCATTCATTGCACTGTCCTGGCCGCTTAATTGCTGCGAGCGGGCGATCGCCAGTTGCTGTGCTTGCGCCAAACTGAGTGTCTGCTCAGCAGCAAGAATCGCCGTCGCATTGCTGTACACCAGCAGGCACAGTGCGAGTTGGTAAAACGGTGTACGCGCGGTGGTGCGCAAAACGGTGCGCAAATTTGTGGAAATAGACATGCATCCTCCAGATAATCATAGGCAAACCTAGTCAGCTAAAACAGCAAACCAGGTGCGACGTAATTACGGAAGGATTAAATGCGGAAACAGCAGTGCAGAATAAGCAGGGGTGGGGCGGTAGAATGCGTCGGAGATTGCGTGGTGTAGCTGAAGGAATGTAGCGGCGAATAAACTGGCGCCAGCACCAGAGCCTGCACTAACTGGCTAGCGATAAACGGCGTGACTGGCGGCAGATCCGTTTTATCCAGGGTTTGCTTACTGCTTTGGTCTTGTGCATGGGCGTGGCATAAAGCAGCTTGTTCTGTGTCCATGCCATCGCAGCCCGGCATCTCGATATTACTGCTTGTTGCCATCATCATCGTACTACCTTGCGCCACTCCAGGACAGACGTAAGCAGCCAAAGCCAGCTGCATACACAGCATGCTCGATATCGCCAATATGACGGCAATGATTCTGGTGGCAAAGGATGGTTTCATGAACAGCGCAATTAATTTTATAGCTGGTGATTTTTGATTTTACACTTTAATCGTGAATCGTCTGCTTAGATGTCTCGCAAATTGATAAAAATCAAACATGGCTTGCATTCTTGCCTACACAGAACAAAAAACAATCCGCTCCAGAGTCACCATCTACGCCATTTTGTAGGATAATCAGCAGCAGTTTTTTCACCCATTTTCGCCGGGGAGTTGTGTTTGAGCTTCATAAAATGAATTGAAGATCGACTGAAACCAATGATCCCCAACGCACACAATTGAAGGTAATTATTGATGGACATCGCGGTACTATTTCCAACATTAGTTGGTGTGACACAAGCAGATCAACAGACGATCGCGTTGATTCATGAGGAAGTCTTGGCTCAGAAAAACAAAATGGAGGGCTTGCTAAGCCATTCATGGGGAGACAATGTATTGAGCTCTTTTGATAAAGAAAAAAATATCTTCGTCAGCGCTCAGCTACATAACTTAAAGAAATTTGTCGAAGAGAATATTTTGCAGTTCGTCAATAAAACACGAGACGATAAGAATTGGACTTTTGATCACGACTATTCGCAAAGCTGGGTAAATATCACCAGAAAATTTGGTTTCCAGGAGCGACATAATCACGAAAGAAATGCCGAGGGTTTGCCGATCAGCGGTGCGTATTATTTCAATACCAATAAGAACGATGGTGACTTAGCCATTTTCCCTACCGATATACAGTACAAGCTATTTGGCAATCATGTGATAGCACCAGAAATTGGTAAGCTGGTTTTGTTCCGCTCAGAAGTGTTCCACAGGGTCAGTGCCAACCTGACGGATTCCGACAGAATTTCTTTTAGCTTTAACTATCTTCTGACCAAACAATAACGGGTTTCTCAACATACCTGTTTTAATGTTTTAATTTTCCTATCGCTTTGTTGAGTTTATCCATGACGGATTCTTCCACCTGGTGGCTGCACATAATGTAGCGAAATTCCCCTGCCGGCATTTCAGGGAATTGGATGATATTGAAATCAGACGTCGGATAACCGAATTCCTTTAGATAAAACCGTGCCTCTTCCTCTGGCAGAAAGATCAATTGAGCGCGTTCAATATGAATCAAGCGTATTAATTGTGCATATTCTGCGGTGCTTTCGATACGGTGCGCTTTCATTGTTGCAAATTTTGACTCCATGAATGGCCCGTAGAAGATATTTTTTTTAATCAAAATATTCAGGTCGCTGCGGGCCAATATCGCATCCACTGAGACAGATTTAGCCAGCTGTAACTTGATATTCGCCAGCGCTATCATTTTGCCGTCTTGTGACACAGGATTTGAGAATCGTGCAAAGGATTCGCGTTCGGTATTTTTGTAAAAACCAATCGAGCAAATACGTCCACTATTTTCCTTCACGTCTTGCAGCCTACGCGCTGGAGATGCCTCTTTAATCTCGAATGGGATGGCAGCTTTGGTAAAGGCAAGAATCGCAGGCGTTGCGGTGGTGCCTGCCAGTATGCCATCGGCTTGTTTCTGCATAAATGGAGGGCGGTCACTATACAGTACCGTGATTGGGACCTGTGCCGAAACCAGTTGGTTTAACGTGATCGAGGATAAAATCGCTACCCAAACATAATGTTTTATTGTTAGTAAATTCATCGCTCACACCTTAGCATTCTCACCTTTGTAAGCTACTGAATATTCACAGACAAGTCAAGGCTATATTTACTGATGCTAAACGCGCGAGTTGTCCTATTTTTCGGGATAGTCGACCATGACACAGTCACGCCCAGCATGCTTGGCCGCATATAGGGCGCGGTCGGCGGCACGTAGCAGCGATTCAACTTCGGCCAAATGGATTTTATCGAAACTTGCCACACCGATGCTCATCGTAACGTACGGTCGCAATGCTGCTGGTGCATGGGGAATGCAGAGCGCGGCAATGCGGGCGCGGATTGTTTCGGCAAGGCGTTGCGCCTGCAAGGTTACGGTATCGGGTAGCACCGCGGCAAACTCCTCGCCGCCATAGCGCGCAGCCAAGTCACCCGGTCGCTGCAATACCGAGGCAAATGCTGCTGCCACCTTGGTCAGGCAGGCATCGCCCTGCTGATGGCCGAAATGGTCGTTATAGGCCTTGAACGAATCGATATCCATCAGCAATAGCGAGAGCTCAGTGTCGTTGCGCTGGGCACGGCGCAGTTCACGTTCCAGCGACACATCGAAATGCCGGCGGTTGGCGATCCCGGTCAGGCCATCCACATAAGATTGGGCACGCAGAGCCTCGGCCTGGCCACGAAATTTACGCTCGCGTCCTACCGTGCTGCTGACGTCCCTGATCTCGATCAGACAAAAGTTCTCTTTGCCTTCCGTGAAGGGGATGACGGCAATTATCTGATCGATCCGCTCACCACCCCAGGTGCCAGTGGGGTACAGTGCGAATGGCGCGCGATTGGCCGCTTGTGGCAAGTGCGTCGGGACGTTGCTGTGCAAGGCGCTGTGAACGGCCTGCTCAATCCGCTGGCCACGCAGTTCTGGCTGCATTTCGAACAAATCCATACCCTCGACACGGCTGGCGGAGAGGCCGGAATGGCTGGACATCCACTGATTCCAGATGACAATCTGCTGCCTGGCATCAAGCACCACCAATCCCAGGTTAGCCAGCCCCAACACGCGTCCATGCAGCTTTGCAATGTGTGCATCGGCGCTCATAAAACAGGTTCCGCTAATTTGCGCGGGACAGTCGCGCGGGAGGGGGTGGTGATCTGATCTTGCATGCGGATTTTCCAGATGAAAATGGGCGCTTGGCATCTGCCAGCCTTTACTCCAGATTATAAACCTTTGCCAGAGCGTGAACTACGGGGATATCACAATGAAAATCTGCGACATTTTTTATCCGGCGAACCACGTTAGAACTCGAATTGTTTCTTAAGGCGCAAATTCTTAAGCTATGATGTTCATTCGGTTGGTGATTTTTTTGTCATAAATAAAACATATTTATCTTGAAGGTTTCATATGCGTAAAACGCTACTCTCTACAACGATGGCTGTGCTGTTACAGATGATGTTTTTACTTGGTGAAAGTAGCGCCGCCAGTCCTGAATCGGCAACAACGTTAATTCAGGCTGGGCAATTGCTCGATCATCCAGGTCAGGCACCGCGCGCCGCCTCCACTCTGGTGATCCGTGATGGCAAGATCATTGCCGTATTGGATGGTTTCGTCGGAAAGGAAAAATATCCCGATGCGCAGATTATTGATATGCGCGAACGTTTTGTGTTGCCTGGTCTGATCGATAGCCATGTCCACCTGATGTCCGACCGTGCCGGCAGCGACGGGCAATTGGCAGCGGTGACCGACAGTGTCGCCGCCTTTGCCTATGAGGCAGAAGTCAATGCAAAAAAGACTTTGCAGGCAGGCTTTACCACTGTGCGCAATCTGGGTGATATAGATGCAGGTGTCACTTTAGCTTTGCGTGATGCCGTTAACAAAGGATGGGTTCAGGGGCCACGTATTCTCGATGCCGGCACATCCATATCAACCACTTCTGGGCATATGGACGGTCGCTTGGGTTACGCCGATTGGGTGCAGCATGAAGTACAAACCAGCAATTTATGTGACGGCCCGGAAAGCTGCCGCAAAGCGGTCCGCTTACAGATTGGCCGCGGTGTCGATGTCATCAAAATCGCGACGACTGGCGGCGTGAATAGCATCGTCGGCGCGGGTATCGGCAAACAAATGTTTGAAGATGAAGCGAAAGTATTGATCGAGACGGCACATTTGTATGGCAAAAAAGTTGCTGTGCATGCGCATGGCACAGAGGGAATCGATCTGGCTTTGGCGGCGGGTGCTGATTCGATTGAGCATGGCACCATGATTACCGAACAAAGCGTCAAACTCTTTCTAAAATCAGGTGCCTACTACGTACCGACACTCTCCACCGTGAATGGTTATCTGGAACGCTTGGCGAATAACCCAGCGGCGTATTCGCCAGCGGTGCGGGCTAAAATCGAATGGCGCATTGGTGTGACGGGAAAATCTCTGCAACTAGCACATGCACGCGGCGTTAAAATTGCGTTTGGTACGGATGCCGGTGTCTCTAAACATGGTCGCAATGCAGATGAATTTGAGCTCATGGTGAAGTTTGGCATGACACCCGCTGAGGCGATAAAAGCGGCAACGGTGAACGCTGCCGATCTGTTAGGTGTTAGCGCCATCGCAGGCTCACTAGATCCGGGAAAAAGTGCCGATGTGATTGCGGTCGATGGCAATCCATTAGAAAACGTGATGCGCTTGAAAGCCGTTAAGTTTGTAATGATGAGCGGGCAAGTGGTGAAG
>JANYFV010000329.1 GCA_025359635.1 Undibacterium sp.
CCGCCACAGAACAACTCATGCTCAGTTTCTATCACAATCTGGGCAGCCACGACAAACGCGAAGCCTTAAGGCTGGCGCAGATCAAGACGCGTAAAAGCTATCCAAACCCAACCTTTTGGGCGGCGTTTCAGATTGTTGGGCGGGCTGACTAAAGGTGTGAACAATCATGGCACTGCGTACGATTAGGCTTCGCTAATCGTACCTACTTACTCATCGAAGCTACTTGTTACCAAATCCGCATTCCCCTCAAATACGCAAGCGCACACCCCGGTCGGCAATTTGCTTGACTAGCAGCGCCACTAGCAATGAATACACGGCACCGTAGATAACGCCAACCGCGCCAATATGGAGTGCCTTTGGCGGAGCCCAATCTGTCAGCTGCATCAAGGCACCGACTATAAACGGGATCAGGTAGGCGACTAAAGGGTTGGCGGCTACTGGTCTTAGCAAACCCGGTAGCAGATCGCGCTTGCCCAGATCTATCCAGCTATACAGCGCGGCAAATATCACTACGCAAAGGCCAGCACTATAGAGTGCCCAACTTGGTGTTGCGTAGATCTTTGAAATTTTAAATTCGGGACGCAATGCGGTCGCGGCCAGCGCCAGTAATACGGCAAAGGCAAACGCCATCAAAAAGCGCGCACTTGCACTACGTTGTACGCGCTCGTCAAAGAATATCATCGCCGTGACGCAGCCACTCAAAACGATGGCCGTGTGTGAGAAATGTCCGTCCTGGCTGAACAAGATATTCAGCCAAGGACTAGCCAGAATCGCCGGAGTGCGGTGTGCGATGAAGTAGGCTGCACACAGGCCTATGCACAGCAGCAGCCAGAATAAACGACCGCGCGTGATTTGAAAAATAACTGAGCTGATCAGGTACGCCCAACCGATCAAACCGAGGATGCCCCACCATTGCGTCGTCATACCGGTGCTGCCATCGACGCCACCATGATAGAGCAAGGCTAGTGCAAACAAGATCGCCACGCCTGCGCCGCGCCACCCCATGCTCAAGGCTGGTCCGCTACTAATGCTACCCCAGATCAGGAAGGCCGCCACATAACTCAGCAGCGCCCAGGCTGCAATTGGCAATGCCATGAATACGGGATTAAATCCCTCTTCAGTATTCACCATAAACACGCCAATCACCACCAGACCAAGAGCACGTTGTAGTACATGTTTCTGCACTTGAAATGCATTCTTCGTCTGCGTCATGCGCTGTTGCAAGGCGAATGGAATCGACATTCCAACGATAAACAAAAATGCCGGAAACACGACATCAACAAAACTCATGGCATCATCATCTGCCGCCATATGGGTCATCCATTTAGGCAGTCCGATTACGCCATGCCATTCGTTCACCATGATCATCACCAATACGGTGAGAGCGCGAAATGCATCGATAGAAAGTATGCGCCCGGAGCGCAGCTGCGGGCCAGTTACCGCTATTGGATGAGTTGAGTTATTCATGGTAGACCTTGCGTTTTTGCTTAATGTTGCTTAATTTTGCTTAAAAATAACGGTTCAACTATTTAGTCGTCATTCCCGCGAAAGCGGGAACCCAGCAGCGCCAATCCAAAAATAGAAAGGCGTGAAGGTACATTCTGAATACCGATCAAGTCCGGTATGACGGTAAGAAAGCGTAGGGTGCGCCATGCGCACCGTTCACACGGAAAACAATCAATAATCAAAACCCACACGCACACCAAACATTCGAGGATCATTCCAGGTGGCTTTGATAAAACCGCCCCCATCACCAGCAGAATTTTTCGACATGAAATTGGTCAAATTAAGTACGTAAGCTTCAGCATGCCAGTTGCCTGGCGCAATTAATTTAATCGACGCGTCGACTTTTGTATACGCTTTCTGCGCATCTGAAATATGGGGATTATCTAAATTCCGCAAAGTGAAATACATTTTATCCTGCCACTTCATGGCGATCCACGGCACGATCACATAGTTATTGTCCAACACGATATTTTGTGAAAAATTCAAACCGAACGTCGCCCTTGGTGCGAGCGGTAAATGGTTACCCGTGATGTCATAAATTTGCCGACCTGCCAGATTGTGGTTCGGCCCATCGTATGCAGCCGGACACGGGACGGCGCCAAATTCTTCACGCACGCCACAGCCCCATCCATCACTAAATGAAGGATAGTCTTTCATTTTAGTGTTGATGTAAGAGAAGAAGCTACCTATGCGTGCACCCTTCCATGGTTTGTAATCCATTTCAAGTTCAATGCCGGGGATATCGACTACACCGACGTTAGTGGTCATCCATTTTTCAATGATGTCACAGTTTGGCTTCTCTGGTGTGCATGGTGCTGGCGGGATGATGCGGCTGGCAAAATAACTGCCAGTGACTTGCATGT
>JANYFV010000456.1 GCA_025359635.1 Undibacterium sp.
CATCTCGCTGGGGATTAACTCACCGGGCTTCCACTCCCCCGACTGCAGACTCTGGGTAATCAGGGCCTTAATCTGTTGATATAGCGGACTAAATGTAGGCGAAACATTCAACGTAGAATTGCCCAAACCAGCACCGGGAGAGATGGTACTGTCACTTTGATTATTTAATGTGGGAGCGATAGAATTCATAGACTGTGATTTCACCATAAAAAGCACCACTTCGTCCAGAACAAAATAACAAGTGATATGTCTTATATAAGACATAAGATATTGATTGACACATTCAACAAGTCGACCTAGAATTAAGCAATCCTCCTAAATCATTAGGCATACCAAGCACTATAGTTCGAACCTATTTAAAGTAAAGTTAAAAAATAATTTCTGTCGATTTTTTGAGCACAAACAAACTTAGATCAAGAACTTCCTCCGCATCTTCCTTTATTTTGTCTCAAAATTGACTGACTTGACCTACGTTCATCGGTATCATATTAAGTTTTCCCTTTGCGGCTATTCAACGCGTTTCTTTGAATCGTTTGAATCGCAAAAAGTAAGTATTTAAATATTTTTCACATCACTCGGAGATGCATCATGGCGAAGTCCCCTATGCGCGTAGCAATCACTGGCGCTGCTGGCCAAATCGGCTATTCCCTTCTGTTCCGTATCGCCAATGGCGACATGCTGGGCAAAGATCAACCAGTTATTTTACAATTACTGGAAATTCCTGACGAAAAAGCCCAAAAAGCGCTGAAAGGCGTCATGATGGAAATTGATGATTGTGCATTTCCACTATTGGCTGGCATGACTGCTCATAGCGATCCAATGACAGCATTCAAAGATATCGACGTTGCTTTACTGGTTGGCGCACGTCCACGTGGCCCAGGTATGGAACGTAAAGATTTATTAGAAGCCAATGCACAGATTTTCACGGTGCAAGGTAAGGCTTTGGATGCAGTTGCGTCACGCAACGTGAAGATCTTGGTGGTGGGTAATCCGGCCAACACTAACGCTTATATCGCAATGAAATCTGCGCCAAGTTTGCCAGCGAAAAATTTTACTGCCATGTTGCGTTTAGATCACAATCGCGCTTTATCACAAGTTGCTGCAAAAATTGGCAAACCTGTTTCTGCCATTGAAAAACTCTGCGTCTGGGGTAACCATTCTCCAACTATGTACGCGGACTATCGCTTCGCGACGGCTGATGGCCAGGCTGTTAAAGATATGATCAACGATCAAGTCTGGAACAAAGATGTATTCCTTCCTACGGTAGGAAAACGTGGCGCGGCAATTATTGAAGCACGCGGTTTGTCCTCTGCAGCTTCTGCAGCAAATGCTGCGATCGATCACGTACGTGATTGGGTATTAGGTACAAACGGCAAGTGGACAACCATGGGCATTCCATCTGATGGTTCGTATGGCATTCCTGAAGGTACTATGTTTGGCTTCCCTGTTACAACTGCAAACGGTGAATACACGATTGTCCAGGGTCTGGAGATCGACGAATTTTCTCGTGAGCGCATCAACATTACACTGAAAGAATTGCAAGAAGAACGTGATGGCGTAAAACATCTGGTTGGATAATTGTTTCATCAGCAGGTTTGGTGTCGACAGACGCTAAACCTGCTGTTTAATTCTGCCAATTTCACATTACACATCGCGAAGATGCATCCATCCAAAGTCCTGTTCCAAGATCAAATTTCGCCGGTTTTTCTACCGGTTTGTGACCATTATGCGGGCTCTGAAAAGCTGATGCGCAAATCGATGGCACTGCAAAATGAATTAGCTGCAATTTTTGATATTACCTTTGATTGTGAAGATGGTGCGGCAACTGGGAATGAGGTCGCCCATGCCAAACTGGTTGCTCAACTTATCGCCTCTGACGAAAACACTCATCAGCGCATAGGCGCAAGAATCCACGATATTGACAGCGCCTTTTTTGATTCGGATCTCGACATTATCTTGAGTACGGCCGCGAATAAAATTGCCTATCTCGTCATCCCAAAAGTTGATAATGCTAAGCAGGTAAGTACTGCAATTAAACACATCAACCAAATTGCAAAAGTACATGGTCGCACAAATCTTCCCGTACACGTATTAATTGAAACCCACAATGCCGTGGCGGAAGTGAATCAAATAGCGGCATTGCCACAGGTTGAATGTTTATCCTTCGGAATTATGGATTTTGTCTCCTCGCACTATGGAGCGATTCCATCGAACGCAATGCGCTCACCCGGACAATTTTCTCATCCATTGGTGATGCGTGCTAAATTAGAAATAGCAGCCGCCTGCCATCGCTACGGAAAAACGCCATCACACAATGTAACAACAGAAATCAAGGACACCTCGATTGTGTCTGGCGATGCAACCAGAGCCACACTTGAGTGCGGATATACTCGGATGTGGAGCATACATCCAGACCAAATCAAGCCAATAGTGAAGGCGATGTCACCACGAAGTTCTGAAATTAATGAAGCGGTTGGAATTTTAAGTGCAGCACAACAAGAACAATGGGGACCGATTCAATTTAATGGTCGCCTGCATGACAGGGCGAGTTATCGCTATTACTGGACGCTATTAAAAAAGGCGCAATTGAGCCAAATAACGCTGCCCGAGAATGCACAAAATTTTTTGTAAAAATACAATTTAAAAATATCGTCAACGAGAGTTATTAAATGAAAACATCACTACAAATAGTTGGCTCCGCAGTCTTCATAGTAAGCATTTTAGGATCGTCAAATTTTGCTATTGCAGCCATCAACGACGCCAAAGCAAAACCCACTGCAAAAATAAGCAAGACCACACCTAAAGTGATTGATGAAGACGATATCGAACCAAACGTTCAACAAAGCAAGAATATTGACTACAAATGTGAATTGGGTAATTCACTGACGATATACACCAATGTTGACGATGCTCAGCACGTTGCAATTCGCTGGAAAAATCACATCCACAGATTGACTAGAATTAGCACCTCTACCGGTGCAAATCGATTTGAAAATCAAAAAGCCGGATTTGTCTTTATCAGCATTCCCGCAAAAGGCATGCTATTAGATTCTCATAAAGGCAAACAACTTGCGAATGAATGCAAGATGACAGATCCAATTTTGACTGATGCATTAAGCTTGGATGTAATGACATCCCAAACAAAATAAAGTAGCACCAAATAGCATTAGACCTCCCCGAACATTATTGTAAATATATTTTTGACCGTTGATTTTTGTATATAAGGAAAAGCCATGAGCCAAGTTGCGTATAAAGATGCATTCAAAACCCTGAAAGATTTTAAGATTTCAGATACTAAGAAAGGCAAGTTT
Organism: Undibacterium sp.; assembly: GCA_025359635.1. Classification (GTDB taxonomy): domain Bacteria; phylum Pseudomonadota; class Gammaproteobacteria; order Burkholderiales; family Burkholderiaceae_D; genus Undibacterium. Next base: position 3,312 of record JANYFV010000456.1, read on the forward strand.
TTCTCTCTGCCTGCGCTAGAAAAAAATCTGGGTGTCAACCTTTCACGTCTGCCGATATCGGTCCGTATTGTTCTTGAATCTGTATTACGTAATTGCGACGGTAAAAAAGTCACTGCCGAGCACGTTAAGCAACTGGCCAGCTGGAGCGCAACTGCAAGCCGCGTAGACGAAATTCCTTTCGTCGTATCCCGCGTGGTTCTGCAAGATTTCACTGGTGTTCCTTTATTGGCAGATTTAGCCGCCATGCGTAATGTCGCGGCAAAAATGGGAAAAAATCCTAAAGGTATTGAACCTTTAGTGCCAGTGGATCTGGTGGTTGATCACTCTGTAGATATCACGCATTTCCGCGAAAAGAAAGCCCTAGACCTGAACATGAAACTGGAATTCTCACGCAATAACGAGCGCTACCAGTTCATGAAATGGGGCATGCAGGCATTTGACACTTTCGGTGTGGTTCCTCCTGGCTTTGGTATCGTGCATCAAGTCAATCTTGAATATCTGGCGCGCGGCGTACACAAAGCGCAAGATGCCAAGAAAAATGACATCTATTATCCAGACACTTTAGTCGGTACAGATTCCCACACGACCATGATCAACGGCATAGGCGTAGTTGGTTGGGGCGTGGGTGGGATTGAAGCGGAAGCCGGCATGCTTGGCCAACCAGTGTACTTCCTGACGCCTGACGTCGTTGGTGTGAATCTGACTAACGCATTGCGCGAAGGTTGCACCGCTACTGATCTGGTGTTAACAATTACTGAAATGCTGCGCAAAGCTAAAGTAGTCGGCAAGTTTGTCGAATTTTTCGGCGAAGGTACGCGTTCATTATCACTGACAGACCGCGCCACTATCGCCAACATGGCACCAGAATACGGCGCAACCATGGGGTTCTTCCCGGTCGATGAAGTCACTATCGATTATTTCAAAGGCACAGGCCGCAGCAAAGCTGAAATCACCGCATTTGAAGGTTATTTCAAAGCTCAAAAAATGTTTGGCATTCCTAAGCAAGGCGACATCGACTACACTAATGAATTGTCATTGGATTTATCTACTGTAGCGCCTTCACTTGCCGGCCCTAAGCGCCCA
>JANYFV010000361.1 GCA_025359635.1 Undibacterium sp.
CGATGCCAGCAAGGGGTAGGGCGCAATGATCGCACTTGACTCCAATATACTTGCCCGTTACTTACTCAACGACTCACTGGCACAAGCCGATATTGCAAAAATGCTGTTGCATGGCACCGAACCATGTACCGCACCGATTACAGTACTTCTGGAACTGGTTTGAGTGCTTGAGTCGTGCGACTGCGAGCGGGTAGAGGTTGCAAAGTCGATTCGTCTCTTATGTGGTCTAGAAAATTTCAAGCCTCAAAATCTCGATGCGCTCGCTTATGCCTTGCATTGGTATGAAGGTGGAATGGATTTTGGGGATGCGGTGCACCTTGCAATGAGCGCAAAAGAAACCGGTTTTAAAGGGTTTGATAAGGCGTTTATTAAAACTGCCAAGACGCTGCAAGTATATCCAGAAGTTTTGCTCCCATAAGTATTGAATTTTAGCGTGCTGAAATCATCAAAACCTAGTTCTTGCGCGGGTTTCAAGCACTTATTGATAAGTTTGCAGATGCTCTAAAATGAGTTTTGATCATGATCAAAAAAATGACGTTCGTTGTGAAACCTACTATCAATAAGAGCGTCTAAATGGTTGTGCCTCGCCCAGTGGCAACAATAAGAATTCTCTTTGGTTGTAGCGGATAACCTGCTTATGCTTAGGCCAAAAAATTTGTGTTTCCACTACAGCTACTACCCATTTCCCATTTGAAATTGCAAGTTGATTGGCTCGGTCAAATGTGTTGAATAAAATAGTCATAAGAAAGTGGGCGAGTTAATTAAAGTAAGAAAGTATTTGTACTTCTACGCAATCTTATCAACGTTCTATTTTGGTAACTACGCTTGAATAATTGTTCCATCTCCATACTCTTCCACAACCGGGTCTAGATTTTCTGGTGAGTGAAGTATCGTGGGACCTCGGGAACATGCCTGTCGCGTCAGGTACTCCGTCAAACCTTCTGATTGAACCGTGGGCGGGATTGTCGCTTGCAATTCCACTAGTAATTCCTCCGTCGCTCTCACAATCCACTCTACCGTGCGATATTTCGGGGATACTATCTGAATGTTTTGCGAGTCCGTCTGGTCGAAGAAACCGTGTTGCAGTTTGTGTCTTACGTATGAAAGTGCAGTGATGCCCGGAATAGTGCGTTTTTCTAAATAGGCCTGATTCACACCTTCATCATAACGGACGACGTTGTCCGGAAACTCATATCCCTCATCTTCCAAAAGTGCGTCATTAACGATGTTCGGCAACAGAGGCCTCGCGTCTTCGTGACTGACTTCAAAAAGAAGAATTTTCTTGAGTTTCTTCAATTCTTTCTGTTGTTCCGTGTCTGTTTTTTGGATGGCAATACTGGGGAAGTACTCACGAATGAACTGATTGGATTTATTTATGAGTTCATCCCTACTCAGCTTGGGCTGTTTTTGCAGAAACCTGTCGTCCATGTCCATCATTTTCCACGCGTGGTTCAGGTCATGAATAAGGAATTCGACCGGAGACTGCCAGAATTCATCAACATAAACAGGTTCTGTTGATACCCCAATAAAATAGATTGGAGTGCCTCGGATTTTCATGAGGTCAGTGGCGGAAATATTATCGAAGGTAGGGATGATGATCACATCGGGAATTCGATGCATCAGTTCCTCATACCGGTACCAGTACTTTTTTTGGAAATGGGTGCTCAGATTTTTCTCGGTGCGGCACGTCACATCAAAAAAACCAACCGCTTCGAACAAGATGCGTAAGGTCGGAACATAAGGACACATTGGACCATTCTGTATCGTTACGTGGTGAAGTTTGTGGAGCAGCTGGTCGCGCATCGAGGAAAGTGCAACATTGTTTCGACACCTTTCTTCTATCGCTGAGAGCATAAGTTGGCTTCGGAAGTACTCAACGACGGGCAACAATTCCAGAATTGGGGTATCCAAACTGTCGTTATTTGACTTAAAGCGCGCACGTAATTCACGGTACCCGTCCAATGGATTTTTAACTAATTCCCTAATCCATTCGTGATGTGAAATTCCCGGTGTCTTGCCAAAGTTTTTTGCTATGAGCGCAGCGGCAATTTGTTTGTGATGACCGAAAGCGAAGGAACCCTCTTTCGCGTACGGTGTAGTAATCACAGCCTCCGGGAGCCATCTTCCTTCAATCCCTGCAGTATCGGGAATTTCCACGAGATAGCCAACCGTATCGACAATATGGCGCGGATCTGATGGAACAGCGATTTCTTTAAGGTGATCGCGATATCCATGAGAAATGGTTCTATCCATATAGATTCGGGCTTCTTTTCCTGCCTCGTTCCGGACAAAATAGTACTTACGTCCGTCTAAGTCCGAGATTCCATACTGTGGCGTTACTGATCCGAATACTTTATTGCCCGTTACTCGAAGCACTGCAAAAATGTTGCCGGGGATTCCGAATTCATTTTGCTCATCTTCATCTCGAAGTAACCCACCAGGCAGAGACATGCCTTCCGGGAAAAACGTCCGATCCAAAGCTAGGAATTCCCGCCCACTCGATCCGTCACGCATTACAAGTACGTCGACAGTCTTACGTACCATGACGCCCTGATCAATGCGCTGCTTTGCCTGAATTTTGAGCCTCTCGTCGGACAATAACGCGGTCACTGCTGCGGATTGCGAATCGACGTTCAAATATTTTCCAAGGCTATTTTCGATTCCGTTCTTGCGGACAGGATCTCGTAGGCGATGGAACCAATAAACCATGTACAGGATCGATTCCGCATAGAGGCTCGCCGGATAACTTTGAGTATCCAATTTAATCGTATATTTATCGAGTATTTCGAAAACGATGCCAGTTATATTATCTGGTTGCACGTCTGAGAATAAAGATGAGAGATCATCGACATCTCCCATTTGCTTACTTTGAACATGTGACCTAGAGGTAGGCGCAGGCGCGTCAAATACCATAATGTTTTCCTTAACGGTTTTTCTTGCGTTAAATACTTAAATTGCGTTCAAAGTTAACAATGTCAACGCCAGGTTTCAGTGCATAGAGCTGTGCAAATCTCCCTCCCGAAGATACCTTTTCATTGGAAATTTCAAACATTTCTGATGCCTCAATTCGCCGCATTAAACTTTTTCTTTGAATTGGTTTTTCAATAATCGCTTCAATCACTTTGATTAACTGACCAATGCTAAATTTTTCAGGCAAGCAAAATACTGGAATCATGGAATACAGTGTTTTCTGCTTTAGTCGCTGCTGCGCCATATCAATGATGTGCAGATGGTCGAAAGCGATCAATAACTTAGGTAATTCACTTACACTCAGCCAACAGGCACTTTCTACTGACGCGATTTTTGATTCAACGTTTTGGTGGGCTACCAAAGCATAGTAGGCCAGCGTAACGCTATATCCGCGCGGATCACGCTTAGGTCCAGAAATCACCTGCAGTTGTTCCAAATATCTCGGTACCAGGCCCGTCTTGTTCAGCAACTTGCGCCGTGCAGTCATATCAGTGTTTTCATCCATATTGATATCAATAAATCCGCCCGGCAGCCCCCAGTAGCTCGCAAACGGCGGTTCAGCGCGTTTGGCCATGAGCACTTTCAAAACGCCATCGTGAACCGTGAAAAGGACACTGTCCACGGTGAACAAGGGCTTCTCTATTTGCAATATCGTATTCATTTTGTCTCTTTTATGTCTTTGGGACACTTTCTTTATAGCACAAATTGAAGTTTGACAAAAGTTTGCCAAATTGAACTTGACTTTGTGTCTCACGGACATTAATATCAACTCATGTTTTATTTATCCCGCGATAAAACTAAAGAAAGCATAGTCAAACAAGCAAGAATTGACTTGTGCTCTGATTCCTTCGAAACAGGGTGAACAAATGGACAGCCACGCAACAACCAAGAATCGTTATTTTTTGCCAAATCCTCAACAAGCTGGAGATTTGTTTAAGCATTTTCAATTTGGGAGCGGTGAAAATCATCTGCAAATTTTAGCGCCTAGCAGTTTCCATGTGGAAATTATGTTTCGTTACGCCGGAGATCAATCGCTCATTCAGCTTCTGCTGTTGACCGATGCGTTACGCCGCCAGGGCGCAACTGTGATCGATCTATGTATTCCATATTTTCCAGGTGCAAGGCAAGACCGCGTTTGCAATGTAGGCGAACCACTGTCGGTTAAGGTCTATGCCGATTTGATCAATCAACAGCACTATCAAAAGGTTTCTGTTTTCGATCCCCACAGTGACGTGGTTGTCGCCCTATTGAATAACGTACATGTCGTCAAAAACCATCAATTTATTAAAGACGTCGTGACTGACATTGGATCAGATTTTATTTTGGTGTCGCCAGATGCCGGTTCGAATAAAAAAATCTTTGAATTGTCAGTTCAACTTGGTGGCGTGCAGGTAGTCCGGGCGGACAAAATTCGCAACGTACGGGACGGAGCAATTATCGGCACAGAGGTTTATTGCGACGATCTGAGTGGAAAGACAGCAGTGATTGTCGACGATATTTGCGCTGGAGGCAGAACGTTCATTGAATTGGCGAAAAAACTTAAAGCCAAAAACTGCAAAAAAATTGTGTTGGTCGTGTCCCATTACGAAGGCGCAGCCGATCAATCAAAACTGGTCGAAAGTGGCATTGACGCGCTATACACCACCAATAGTTTGCATGACTTGGTCGCAACAGAATTTTTAAATGTAAAAAATATTTGGCACTTTATGTCAACACTAGGAGAAAAATAATGAACTTAAATCCTGCTACGGCCATTGATGGTTACAAAGTCGATCATCGTCGCCAATACCCTGACAATACTGAAGTTGTGTTTAGCAATTTGACTGCCAGAACAACTCGCCGCGAATACACCGATCATTTAGTTTTTTTTGGCTTACAGTATTTTATAAAAAGTTTTTTAATTAAAAGCTGGGAAGAAGATTTTTTTAAACAACCAAAAGACGAAGTTATTCGTCGGTTTTCTCGGCGCATCAATAATTATCTAGGCCCGAATAATGTCGGTACTCAGCACATTGCAGATCTCCATGATCTGGGCTATCTGCCGATTAAAATTATGGCATTGCCTGAGGGTTCAGTCTATTCGTTAAGAGTTCCATGCCTTGTGATTTTTAATACAGACGAACGATTTTTTTGGCTCACCAATTATTTGGAAACCATTCTGTCGACAAATGTATGGGGCATGTGCACCAGTGCTACTACCGCGCACGAATACAAAAAAATACTCACAGCGTACGCACTTGAAACCGATGGCAGTACCGAGTTCGTGAATTGGCAAGGACACGATTTTAGCTTTCGGGGTATGTATGGCGCAGAAGCAGCCACAATGAGCGGCGCTGCGCACCTGTTGAGTTTTACAGGCACTGACACCATTCCATCTATCGATTTTCTGGAAGATTATTACGGGGCCAATAGTGATTTGGAATTGGTTGGCGGCAGTGTTGCAGCAACTGAACATTCCGTGATGTGTGCTGGCGGTATGGATAACGAACTTGAAACTTTCCGGCGCTTGATTCAGGACATCTATCCAGCTGGAATCGTAAGCATCGTTTCGGATTCCTGGGATTTCTGGCAAGTTATGACGGAATTTACTGTCAAACTTAAGGAACAGATTTTAGCCAGAGATGGAAAAGTCGTTTTTCGTCCGGACACCGGTTGCCCAGTCAAAATGATATAGATC
>JANYFV010000372.1 GCA_025359635.1 Undibacterium sp.
CAAAACTTTCTTGATGATCGTTGCACCCTTTTTAGGGCTGAAGGCCAAGATATTCAATGCTTGATCTACTTTTTTACCGCGTATCAGATCTGCCACCAGGCGACCTTTTTGCTCGGACAGACGCACACCGCGTAGAATTGCTTTAGTTTCCATCATAGCACCTATCTCTTAGCGTTTTTATCGGCAGCGTGACCCTTGAACGTACGAGTCAACGCGAATTCGCCAAGTTTATGACCAACCATGTTTTCGGATACATAAACTGGTACGTGTTGCTTACCGTTATGAACCGCGATTGTCAGACCAATGAAGTCCGGCATAATTGTCGAACGACGTGACCATGTCTTAATTGGTTTTTTGTCTTTAATTGCTTGCGCAGTTTCGACTTTTTTCACCAGGTGGGCGTCGCAAAACGGCCCTTTTTTCGCTGAACGTGTCATGTGTTATCCTTATTTCTTACCACGGCGTGAGACGATCATTGAAGTCGTGCGCTTATTGCGACGCGTCTTCTTACCCTTGGTTTGCTGACCCCATGGCGACACTGGATGACGACCCGCTGCGGTTTTACCTTCACCACCACCGTGTGGGTGATCAACCGGGTTCATTACCACACCGCGAACGGTAGGACGAACACCACGCCAACGCATTGCACCAGCTTTACCAATCTTACGCAGATTGTGCTCGCCATTACCTACTTCACCGATAGTTGCACGGCATTCGATATGAATACGACGAACTTCGCCAGAGCGCAAACGAACCTGAGCATACGTACCATCACGCGCCATCAAGACAACGCCGGCACCAGCAGTACGTGCAATTTGCGCACCCTTACCTGGCAGCATTTCGACGCAGTGCATCGTAGTACCAACAGGAATATTACGGATAGGCATGCAATTACCCGATTTGATCGGAGCGTGCGAACCATTCATTACCTGGTCACCAGCAGCCATGCCTTTAGTAGCGATAATGTATTGACGCTCACCATCCGCGTAGCACAACAAAGCAATGTGTGCCGTACGGTTAGGATCGTATTCAATACGCTCTACTTTTGCAGGAATACCATCTTTTGTACGCTTAAAGTCAACTAAACGATAATGCTGCTTATGACCACCACCGATATGGCGAGTAGTGATATGACCATTATTGTTACGACCTGCGGTTTTTGATTTCTTTTCCAACAGAGCGGCAAACGGACGACCTTTATGCAGGCCTTCTGTTACCACTTTCACCATGCCGCGACGGCCTGGTGAGGTTGGCTTCATCTTTACGAGTGCCATGCTTATGCCCCCTCGGTAAAGTTAATTTCCTGACCAGGCTTCAAACATACAAAAGCACGCTTTGTATGATTGCGACGGCCATTAAACTTACCAGTACGTTTTTGTTTGCCCAAACGGTTGGCAACTTGAACAGATTCAACTTGAACCTTGAACAGCAACTCAACTGCAGCTTTAATTTCTGGCTTAGTTGCATCTGGCATCACCAGGAAAACAACTTGCTCATTCTTCTCTGCAACCATAGTTGCTTTTTCAGAGATGATAGGAGCCAGCAATACCTTCATCAGGCGCTCTTCGCTATGCTTAACTAGTGCGTTCATGCCAGCATCTCCTCAATCTTTGCCAATGCAGACTTGGTGATCAACACTTTCTTGTAGAAAACCAAAGAAACTGGATCAGCATAACGTGGCTCAACAACCAAAACGTTAACCAAGTTGCGCGCAGCCAACATCAGGTTTTCATTGAACTCTTCGGTAATAACTAAAACTGAATCCAAACAACCCATTGCCTTGAGCTTCTCAGACAATAATTTTGTCTTTGGCGCCTCAACAGCAAAACTGTCAACTATATTCAAACGACCTTCACGAGCCAACTGAGACAAAATCGAGCAGATACCTGCGCGATACATCTTCTTGTTAACTTTGTGAGAGAAATTCTCATCTGGCGAGTTAGGGAACGCGCGACCACCTCCACGCCACAAAGGCGAGGACGACATACCAGCACGAGCACGGCCAGTACCTTTTTGGCGCCAAGGCTTCTTGGTTGTGTGATGAACATCATCACGACCCAGTTGCTTGCGATTACCACTACGTGCATTGGCTTGATACGCAACGACAACTTGATGAATCAAGGCTTCATTGTAATCACGACCAAAAATCGTATCTGGAGCAGCAACATTAGAAGCAGATTGACCATCCGCATTTAGGAGCTTCAGTTCCATAATTAAGCCCCCTTCTTAGTTTTGACTTTAATAGCAGGCAAGACAATTACCTGACCATTTTTTGCGCCGGGCACAGCACCCTTCACGAGCAACAATTGGCGCTCAGCATCTACACGAGCGATCACCAAATTTTGCACTGTACGATTATCGTCACCCAGATGACCAGTCATGCGCTTACCAGGAAATACACGACCTGGATCTTGCGCCATACCGATAGAACCAGGTACGTTATGCGAACGTGAGTTACCGTGAGTTGCGCGACCTGATGAGAAGTGATAACGCTTGATAACGCCAGCGTATCCCTTACCAATTGTCACACCCTGCACATCGACCTTTTGACCGACTTCAAACAATCCAACCGGCACAACATCGCCAGCTTTCATTTCTGAAGCTTTTGCAGAATCAACGCGGAATTCTTTTAGAACGGTACCAGCTTCAACACCTGCTTTTGCGAGGTGACCGGCAGCCGCTTTTGTTACGCGGGATGCACGGCGCTGACCGAAAG
>JANYFV010000384.1 GCA_025359635.1 Undibacterium sp.
TCCTTACCCGTGAGCAAGCTTTACGTTATGGACGTTTTAACGAAACGCCGTCATCGGCCCAATTAGCGCGATATTTTTACCTGGATCAGTTCGACATCCAGCGAGTACGTTATAAGCGGTCTGAGCGATACCTTCGGCTAGGATACGCCATTCAACTGGGAACGGTGCGATTTTTAGGCACGTTTCTTGAAAAACCGTTGGATGTCCCAGAAGCGGTGATCGCATTTGTGGCAGACCAGTTGCATGTGACTGACTGGTCTGACCTCCCCAAATATGCTCAAAGTGACGCCCGATTTGAGCATAAACAAGATATTCAAGGCGTTTATGGCTACCGTGAATTTAGTGAGACCGCCGAACAATTTGCCTTGATGCGTTGGTTGTATGCACGGGCATGGTATTCAGCCGAACGTCCGGTCGTCCTATTTGATCTCACGACAGCGCGTCTGGTAGAACGAAAGATATTGCTGCCTGGCGTTACGACTCTGGAACGTTTTGTTGCAAGGGTACGAGATCAAGCCGCTCAGCGGCTTTGGCATCGCTTGTTTATCCTGCTGGACGAAAAACAAACTAAACGCCTCCTTCAGCTTTTAGACAAACCACCAGGGTCGCGTTTTTCCCGTCTGGAACTTTTACAGCGATCCCCAACGCGCCAAAGCACCCCCGCACTCCTGGAGGCGTTACAACGCCTTCAAGAAATTCGTGATTTGGGCGTTAGCCTGATCGATCTCTCCGCACTGCCCGCATCGCGTATTTACGCTTTGGCGCGTTATGCTGCCACAGTTTGGGTTCAAAGTGTTGTCGAGTTGACTCAGGAACGACAACTTGCCACCTTGTTAGCCTTTGCTCACAGCTTTGAAGCAGTGGCTATGGATGATGCTATCGACGTTCTTGACATTCGTATGGTCACCTTGTTGGGGAATGCTATCCGTATCGGCAAGCGCGAACGATTGAGGACTCTGAAAGACCTGGATGCCGCAGCCATCCGGCTTAGCCAAGCTGGTGCAATTCTTGTCGATATGACCCATAGCGATGAATCGGTGCGTCAGCGTGTCTTTGAACAGGTGTCGGCTCAAGCCTTGCAAGAAGCCATCGAAACAATACAACGGCTTACCCGTTTACCCGAAGATAATTATTACCAGGAACTAATTGAATGTTATCGACAAGTAAAGCGCTTTTTGCCTTCCTTGCTAAAAACAGTGTCGTTTGAAAGTACACCTGTGGCTCGAGATGTATTAGCCGCACTGGAATTTCTTAAAATAGCTGAGATTAGTCGCAACAAACCGGATTGGAAAACTGCGCCGCTAGACGGCCTCAACCGCACTTGGCGGCGAATCATTCAATCTGAGAATCAGGTAGACAAACGCGCTTATACAGTTGCTACGATGCAGCGAATGCATCAGGCTTTACGCCGTCACGACCTTTTTGTTCATCCCAGCGCACGTTGGGGCGACACACGTCTCAACCTTTTGCAGGGCGATGCCTGGGAAAAAGCCAGGCCACAAGTTTGTCGTGCGTTGGGCCGCTTGCCAGCAGTCGCACCTGAATTGGAACAACTGACCCGTCAACTGGCTGATGCCTATCAACGGGTCAGTCTCAATCTTCCCGACAATACGTCCGTGCGGGTGGAAAACGGAACTGATTTAGTCGTTAGCAATCTCGATAAACTTGAAGAACCGGCCAGTTTAGTAGCCGCTCGTGAACGTGTCGATAACCTGATACCTTGGATAGACCTGCCGGAATTGGTTTTAGAAATTGCTAAAATTACTAATTTTGCGGCAGATTTCACCCATATCAGTGAAGGACAGGCCCGTGTTGAAGACCTTGAACTCAGTATCTGTGCCGTGCTGGTGGCGGAAGCCTGCAATGTCGGCCTCCGTCCAGTCGTAAATGAAGACAATCCTGCGTTAACACTGAATCGATTGGCTTGGGTACAGCAGAACTACATCCGCGCTGAGACCATTGCTCAAGCCAACATACGCTTGGTAGATGCCCAGAAAAATGTGAAACTCGCCCAAGTCTGGGGTGGTGGCGAGGTTGCTTCTGCCGACGGGTTGCGTTTTGTTGTTCCAGTCCATACGCTGAATGCACGCCCCAACAGTCGTTATTTTGGCGCAGGTCGTGGTGTCACTTACTTCAATTTTACCAGTGACCAGTTCACGGGGTTTTATGCTATTCTAATTCCAGGCACCTTGCGCGATTCGCTGTACATTTTGGAAGGGTTGCTTGAACAACAAACGACTTTACATCCTATAGAAATCATGACGGATACGGCCAGTTATAGTGATGTTGTGTTTGGTCTGTTTTGGCTGCTGGGTTATCAATTCAGCCCCCGATTAGCTGATATTGGTGAAGCGCGATTTTGGCGTATCGACCCTGAAGCGGATCATGGTCAATTGAATGGCTTAGCCCGCCACAAAATTGATGTCGAGCTGGTCCGAAAATTTTGGGACGATTTTCTGCGAGTAGCTGGATCGCTCAAACTAGGAACGGTTAATGCCACACGTTTGATGCAAACCCTGCAAGGTGGTAGCAGCGCTTCCACGTTATCCAAAGCGATTGCCGAATTGGGGCGTATCGCTAAAACTTTATATTTATTGGCTTATATCGACGATGAAGCGTATCGCCGACGGATTTTAACCCAGTTGAATCGCGGTGAGGGCCGTCATTCATTGGCGCGAGCCATTTTCCACGGACAGCGCGGTGAACTTCGGCAACGCTATCGCGAAGGCCAAGAAGACCAACTGGGCGCGCTGGGCTTAATTACCAACGCAGTAGTCTTATGGAACACAATCTATATGGATGCGGCAGTAAAAGCATTACTGGCGGAGGGCTTCATTATTTCTCGCGCAGACCTCGAACGGCTTTCACCGCTTGGATACGCCCATATCAACTTACTTGGACACTATACCTTTATGCTTCAGGCCGTTGTCCAGAACGGGCAATTGCGTCCACTACGTATTCCCAAGCAGCTTGATAAATTTCGCAAAGCCCTACTTTAGCCGTCTAAATATAATTCATTGTAAGGCACTGTGTATCACCCCCCGATTTTACGTTCCATTCCTTGTGGAACCCCTTATTGTCATTTGGCACTAATGTACGATATGCCACTGAATATCTACATTAATATGGCATAATTTGAAGATCTGACTTTTTGCATGAGCAAAGGAAGGGTTGCCATGTCTAATCATGACCACGCGTTTGTCCCGCTACCTGAACTCGTCTTGGATGCCGAGGGTTGGACCACCGGTATAGCGAAATGCTCAATATGCGGCGACGTCGTTGAATTTTGGGATGCACCGCGACCACGAATTCCAAACCAATCGGTTGTAACTCATCACCAACCACAACGCCCAATTACTACTGACCAAGTTATCGTATCTGGTGAACAGTCGCTCCTTTTAGCTACCTCTGACCAATCCGTCGTGATCAGTGATCAACCATCGCACCCAGTTACGACGGCTCTGTCGCAAAAAGGGATCAGGTAGGATAAAGTCAGCCCCGAAACAGCAATCTAGCTAAGGCCAACAGAACCATCGACACCCCAA
>JANYFV010000392.1 GCA_025359635.1 Undibacterium sp.
CACGCTGTGCGCTCAGCACTTCGAGATAACTGCTGTACCCGTTTTTATAGCGTAGTTCTGCCAGTCGCAAGGACTCCTTCAATGCCATAACCCTACGCTTACTTGCTGCGTAAATCTGTTCGTTGGCGCTGGCATTCGTCAAAGCATCGTGCACGTCGCGGAACGCACCCTGCACTGTCATTACATACTGCGCCAAAGCTTGCGTTTTGCGCGCCTCGGCGGCTGACACTGCGGCACCGATGGCACCTGCCCTAAAAATAGGTTGCACCAGACTTGCGCCGACATTCCACAATAGGGACGCCGGATTAAACAGGTCTTGAAGCACGCGCGATTCATCACCGATACCAGTAGTCAATTTCACGCTAGGAAAATACGATGACTTAGCTTGTCCGACATCCGCATTGGCTGCGACCAAAGCCTGTTCGGCCGAGATAATATCTGGACGACGATTCAACAAATCCGATGGCAAATCTGCAGGTAAGTTTAAGGACTGATACAGGCCATCGATATTACTGCCGCGCGCGATAACAGGCTGGGCAATTGCACTTGGCGAGCGCCCCAACAATACGGCCAAGGCAGATTCGGTATTGGCTAATGTTTGTTTTGCCTGAGCCAGGCTAATTTCTGCCGCAGCAGTTTCTGATACGGCCTGATGCAAATCGAGTTCACCGACTGATCCGGCAGCAAAACGTTTTTGCTGCAAACGCAGATTTTCCTGGCGCGTCACCAGGGCGGATTCTGACAAGGCTGCTTGAGCATCATATGCACGTAGCGCAAAGTAGGTTTGTGCCAAGGTCGAATACAAACTGCTTTGCACCAGAGCACGATTGGCTTCCTGAGCTAATAATCTCGCTCGAGAAGCCTCATCGGCACGCGCCAACTTGCCCCAAAAATCGATTTCATAAGAAGCGTTCAAGCCAATTTGAAAATCCTTGGCAACAGGTTTGGCGCCAGCAGGTAACTTACCGGCATTTTCGCTGGTACGACTTTTACTACTACTCAGCGTTGCATCAACGACAGGAAAACGATTTGCCTGCGTGCCGCTTACCGATGCTCGTGCTTCTTCTACCCGTCCTGCTGCCAAGAGCAGATCCTGATTATTGGCAACTGCTTCATCTAGCAGGTCGTTCAAAACGGGGTCTTGAAAACTTTTCCACCAGGAGAGAAGATCGACGTTGCCAGTAGCTTTATCCTGTGGTGATAGACCGACCAAATTCTTCGGCATTTCCAATGTAGGGCGTTGATAGTCAGGCCCTAGGGCTATTCCGAACGAGCCACAACCGGCCAAGACCAGGCTGGCAGCAAGAGTTGTTAACACTAATTTTGATCTAGACATTGTTATTCCTTCACAACGGCAACAGGTGCGTTGTGCAAAATGTGAACCGGATGATCGAAATCCTCTGCTGTGGTCTTTAAGCGCTTATCGTTGATTAACTTAAAGAACAAAGGTACGAAGAAAATCGCCAGAAAAGTCGCCGCCATCATGCCACCCAGCACACCGTTACCAAGGGATTGCCGTGCCGCAGCACCGGCACCGTGCGAGAATGCCAGGGGTACTACACCCAAAATAAAAGCCAGCGAAGTCATCAAAATCGGCCTGAAACGTAAGCGTGCGGCCTCCAATACTGCAGCGACCGGCGCATATCCTTCGCTTACTTTCATCACCGCAAATTCGACAATCAAAATTGCATTTTTTGCTGACAAGCCTAACAAGGTGACCAAACCGATCTGGAAATACACGTCGTTATTAAAATGACGCAAATACACCGCCATCAGCGCACCAAAAATACCGAATGGCATGGCCAGCAAGACCGAGAACGGTAATGACCATTTTTCATATTGTGCTGCCAGAATCAGGAAAATCATCAGTACGCCAGCCCCCAATGCCAAACCAGCCGCATTACTGCTACGTTTTTCCTGAAACGAAGCGCCGCCCCAGTCATACACCACATCGGTAGGCAAGACGTTTTTCGCGGCACGTTCCATCGCAGCAATCGCTTGCCCTGAACTAAAACCAGGTTTAGCATCGCCCAATAATTTGATCGATGGCAAAGCATTGAAACGTTGTACCGAATCTGGTCCCGAGATAAAACGTATCGTGGTAAAAGCGCGCACCGGTATCATTTGCCCACTGGATGAACGCACATACATACTACCTATATCATCCGGCTTGGCACGGAACTGCCCCTCCGCTTGCAATTGCACGGTATAGATGCGGCCGTTTTTATTAAAATCATTGACGTAGTAACTCCCCATAGTGGCGGCTAAGGTATTGTAGATATCAGATAAGGTCACGCCCATGGCACGGGCTTTTTCATTATCGACATCGACAAATAATTGCGGTGAATTCGCTTGCCACAGGGTCTTCACTCCAGCCAGTTCTGGCTGTTTATTTGCCTCAGCTACCAGTTGTGGCAACAACTCTGCCAGACGTTTGACACCGCCATCACCCTTGTTCTGCAGATAGAATTCGAAGCCACCGGTTTGTCCCAGTCCTTGTATCGCTGGCGGAGCAAAGAACAGAGGCAAGCCTTCTTTGATACGCCCCGTTTTCATATAACTTGCGCCGACTAACTGCTGCGCCGACATATTGCGTTCTTCCCATGGTTTTAATGGGAAGAACATAGTCGCTGCGGACGACTTCAATCCGCCGCCACCAAGAAAATCCAAACCAACCAAGGCAAATGTGGTGT
>JANYFV010000401.1 GCA_025359635.1 Undibacterium sp.
CACAACATGATGAGATGTTAACAGCCATTGCGACACAGGTAACGAACACACATCATTTCTTTCAATACGGTGAAGGTAATCGCCTGATGGCACCAGTATTTTATTTAGCTAGGCGCGGCACCTTAAATACCATTGAATGGGATGCCTGGTTTTCTGCTTTAGTCGCCCCGCTGGAACAACCCGCAGCTGCCACTCAAGAGCGCCTGGCAATGACTCACAATCTGCAGGCTTTTCTTTTTCCCCTGTATTTTTCGCTGCAAGAAAGCGGTGACAAAGCACAAAAAGAAAACATGTTGCCCGCAGTGATCAAGGTATTAAAGAAACTTCCTTAGCGTCGATTCCATATTACAGAATACAATTGCCACTCGCCAAAAGCGGCTTCTACTTATTGTCATGAACACTGTAGATCCAATCGATCACATCACTCTTAACAAGAAAACCATGTCACCAAAAATCCCAAGCTTCCTCGCTTCGCTACTTTTTGTCTCATCTGCTTTTGCCGGCAATGGCAAACTCAGCTTGGAGATGCTTTACCATCCGACCGAAAAAGTAAAATTCGATGCGAAACCAATGACGCGCTTATCATGGGACAAACAAAATCGCCTGATCGAATCGCAAGTTAAAGATGGTAACGTGCAGTTATTTGTCGTCAATCCAACCACATGGGAGAAGCAGGCATTGGCCGCCGACGGCAATTTAATCGGTTTGCTGAAAGCGGCGGGAATAGAAGACAAGGAAGCTGATAAATTAAGCGAAAAGCTAGGAAAAGAAATCACGCCCGAAGTAAAGTCTTACCTGTTCACCTACAAGAACGATCTGTGGTTACTCGATTTACAAAATGCCAAGGCGCGCGCACTGACCAACACACCAGATATCGCTGAAGATGAAGCGATTTTATCGCCGGATTTCAAATCAGTTGCCTACTTAAAGGGCAATGACATTTATCTCACCGACGTCGCCACTGCAACAGAAAAGCGCCTGACGACTGGCGGTAGTGAAACCGTCTTTAACGGACGCCTCGATTGGGTTTATCAGGAAGAGTTGTATGGCCGTGGCACTTTCCGCGCGTTCCGCTGGTCGCCTGATTCCAAACAAATTGCTTTCCTTAGCCTGGATGAAACCAAAGTCCCGGTGTACACACTCAGCGGCGATTTTGCGCAACCGATTAAAGTCAATAACACGCGTTACCCAAAAGCGGGCGACCCCAACCCTATCGCCAAGATCGGCGTAGTCGATTTACTGGCAAATGTCACTTGGGCCAATGATCCTTATCCTGGACAAGAAACACTGATTGTTCAAGTTGACTGGACTCCTGATGGCAAGCTCATCGCGGCCTGGCAAGACCGGGTACAAACCTGGCTGGATTTACGTCTGTACGAGAATACTTTAAACAGCAAAGTCATACTGCGCGAGACCAGCCCAGCCTGGACTGAGCGACTGCCGCTGCCACATTATTTGAAAAGCGGTGGCTTCGTCTGGGAATCGAGTCGCACCGGCCACCATCACTTATATCGTTACGACAAAAACTATCAACTCGTCAAAGCCATCACCAAAGGCGATTGGGATGTACGCACTGTGTATGGCATCGATGAAGAAAAATCCCGCGTCTTATTCTCAGCCGGCGAGCGCAACCCTATCGGCATAGACGTGTATTCGACCAATCTCAATGGCAATAACTTCACGCGCTTAAGTGCAGAATCCGGCTCACATTATGTGCGCTGGAATAACACCTACACACAATATCTCGACAGCTGGAGCAACCTCAAGCAAACACCGAAGCAAGCGCTATTTTCTGATGCCGGTGTGCAGATGAAACTGGTCGACGATGTCGGCATTCCTGAAAAGATGAAAGACTTAGAACTCGCCACGATGACGCAGCAACAAGTCAAATCACGCGATGGTTTTTTGATGGAAAGCCTGCTATTTTTGCCGGCCAATTTCGATGCCAAGAAAAAATACCCGGTGTACCAAACCCTGTATGCGGGCCCGATGGCACCACAAGTAGTTGATCGCTGGAGCAGCAATCTGTATTACCATTTTCTGGCACAGCAAGGTTATGTGGTCTGGGTACTAGACAACCGCAGCGCCAGCGATAAAGGCGTAGTCAGCGCCTGGCCCATCCACAAAAAACTCGGGCAATTAGAACTGCAAGATCAGCTAGACGGCCTGGAATGGTTGCGCCAACAAGGCTGGGCGGATATGGATAGAATTGCGCTGAATGGCTGGAGCTATGGCGGCTACATGACCTCGTACGCAATGACACATAGCAAGGCCTGGAAAATCGGTTTCGTCGGCGCACCGGTCACAGATTATCGTTTGTACGACAGCATCTACACCGAGCGCTATATGGGTTTGCCGAAAGATAATCTGGAAGGCTATGACAAAGGTAGTGTACTCAAGGCGGCAAAAAATCTCAGCGGCAAAATCCTGATTATGCACGGCACCATGGACGACAATGTGCACCCGCAAAACTCCATCATGCTGATCGATGAACTCATCAACGCGGGCAAAGAATACTCTCTGCAACTATATCCAAACCAAGGCCACGGCCCACGCGGCGACTGGCCAATCTGGTCACTGCAAAAAGCCAAGTGGGAGTTTTTGAAAACGAATTTGTAAGTACTTTTTGTTTGCGTAACATGGTGTTGCATGACGCAGAAAACGACAAACGTGCCTTTGAGTGAAACCATAGACTAACGGAGAAAATGAAAGTGTCTGAATATTTTTTCAGGCGCTTTTTTTCTCAGTCTATAGCTGTCCGCTTGAAAGAATGTTGAAAGACAGAAGTGAGGTGAAAGCTGTCATTCAAGTTTTAATTAATTTTGTCAATTTCATTGGTAGAATAAATGAATCTCTGCGCCTCTTTTGTCGATTTTCTTATACCTTTTATTTTCGAAGTATAAGCAATTTTAGCAAGGCACCGGGTTTCCAGAGAAAAGAAACTGACGGGCTGTTTTTGGGTTCTCGGTCAATTTACCATTTTAAAAAATTAAATCACGTTAGCACTTCGTACATGGAAGAACATTGCCCTTATCGAGACCGATTGCACAGAGAACCAGACTTTGTGGTGGAGTACGAACTTGATCCTTGCAAGGAAATGAGGTCGTCGAAGCCTGGTCAAGGAATGCGAGTCGATTTTTTGTACGAGGGTGAAGACCCGACTGTTGAAGGCATACACATGATATGGCCGGAGATATTGTGCCCCGATGGAAGCGTCATGCGAGATACAACCCCCGGTGCAATACCGACGAAAGGTAAAGCTAACATGTGGGCCTTTAACGAGAGTACTCGCGCATTTCATGCTTTAAAATTGAAGGTCGGTACTAAGGGCTACTGGGTGCGCGGTGGCTTTCATTTGGCAAATGTCGTGGTTGTCGAAATTGGCTGCCTCAAGTGCTAACGCTGTAAGGCGCAATGCATTGCGCCCTTGAGCTGACAGTTAGTTCGACCAACTTTATCTTTAAAC
>JANYFV010000431.1 GCA_025359635.1 Undibacterium sp.
TTTCAATTTTTGTCAGCGAAAAAATCGGTTGAGTTTGTTTCGATTCTTTTTCATAGGCTTTTTCCCACAATTTAGAAGTGCCAAATTCACCCAAGGTCGCGCCAGCAACTGCTTCAGGTGAGTAATCGATCAAAATGGTACCCAAAATTGT
Source organism: Undibacterium sp. (assembly GCA_025359635.1). Taxonomy (GTDB): domain Bacteria; phylum Pseudomonadota; class Gammaproteobacteria; order Burkholderiales; family Burkholderiaceae_D; genus Undibacterium. The sequence continues at coordinate 152 of JANYFV010000431.1, forward strand.
AGGATCCTCAACCAATCCTTTCAACACAGGAATGAATGAACTGCCGTCAATCGCCAATTGAATAGGTTCCAAACCACTGTTTATGTGTAATGTGTTTAGGTCTATGCCAAGTTGAATGCGAGAGAAGCCTATCAAGATCAAAGCATTTTTACCTAGGCTACTTGCACGCGCCCTTTCTTTCACCCACTTCTCTTGTGTGTCCAGTATTGTGGAATGATAGCCAAGTCGCTCCAAATTGATTTCTATCGATAAAACGAAAAGTATGAAAATCAGCAAAATCCCAATAAGGATTCGCCACCATTGCAACTCCGGTAGCGGTCGCTCAAAACTGGAAGTAGATGAAGGCATTTGTATTATTACCACCCGAGCAAAGAAAAAGGCCGATGAGAGATGAAGCACCTAGAGCGATTTGTGCTGGTTTCCCAACTCTTAAAAAGACATCTTCGAGGCGAGAATCCTTCATGAAAAAATGCCAGCGTAAAGTCAATAGAATTGCAATAAAAGCGACCAGTCCTTCCATGCTAATGGTATCAATTTCTGAATTATGCATTAACTTCCGAAGAATTTGAAATGCTTGATTTGGATTAGAAGCCCTGAAAGGTATCCAAGTCAAAGTCACTACTAGAAAAATTAGTACGCTTCGTACTTGAACGGGAAATACCTTTAGCTGCGAAAGACCTATCATTGACTTTTCTAACGCTAAATAGAGACCATGCAAACATCCCCATAATATGAACATCCAAGATGCACCGTGCCAAAATCCACCAATCAACATAGTAATAAACAAGGTGAAGTAAGTTCGCCATACTCCATAACGATTTCCACCCAAAGGAATGTAGAGATAATCTCGTAACCAGGACGAAAGAGAAATATGCCAACGTCGCCAAAAGTCGGAAAAACTCAGCGCACTATAAGGGTAGCGAAAATTGTCAGGAAACCAGAAACTGAAACTCATTGCCAAACCGATCGCGCAAAGTGAATAACCACTAAAGTCATAATAAATTTGCCCAGAAAAACTAAGTACCGCAATCCAAGTTTCAATCAGACCAAAACGCTCGGGATGCGAGTAGACTAAATTCACAAATGGTGCAAATATTGCGTCTGCCATCACGACCTTTGAGAACAAGCCGAAAATGAGCAACATAAATCCCCATCCAATCTGGCTAGGTTTAGGCAAACGCGGTTGCTCTATTTGTGGTAGTAGGACACTAGCACGAACAATTGGGCCCGCAACTAAATGAGGGAAAAAACTTACGAATAGCGCGTAATCGCTAAACTTCCAGTCAGAATGAATTTCCTTGCGATAAACGTCAATCGTATATGACAGCGAAGCGAAGGTGTAAAAGGAAATGCCGATCGGAAGAATAATGTCTGGCGACCGCGGGTGATAGTCGATACCAATAGCTGCGCACAACGTTACGAAATTTTCCAACAAAAAAATTCCATACTTAAAATACCCCAATAAACTTATATTGGTTGCAAGACTTAAAAATAAAAGTAACTGACGCCTCGCTGGATCTTTTGCTTTACCAATTAGACGCGCGAGCCACCAATCCATTAAAGTAGAAGCGAAAAGGATGGCAACAAAAGGTGGATTCCACGCCGCATAAAATAAATAACTAGCGACAAGCAATAAGTATTTTTTTTTTGACCACGTCGGAATCATCCAAAACAGAATGTATACGACTATAAAGAAAACAAAAAAACTGAACGAATTAAAAAGCATGACTAGACATATTCAAAATTTGGCGGATTCAACTTCGAAGTGCAACACCGTGTTGATGTGATTTTAACAGCTCCATGAATACTTCGTGTGGTGTTTTGAAATTGAGGCATTTCCTGGGGCGATGATTCAGGCTATGCAAGAGGTAGGGTCACAAGAGGTAGGATCACACAAGAGGTAGCAAGAGGTAGGTAGAGTAGAGAGCAGCCACTGGCTGCCCTCCCTCATCAAACCGTGCATGCGATTTTCTCGCACACGGCTTTCCGATGTTTTTCACACCTAGGCATGCGCTGATTT
>JANYFV010000509.1 GCA_025359635.1 Undibacterium sp.
GTAGGGCAATGGAATGGACTCCTCCCCCTACGGCATCAAATGTGCCAAACTAATGAGTCGCAAAACAAGTCAGTTCACAGAGGAGAAGTCCAAATGAATATTAATCGAATTGGTATCGATCTGGCAAAACAAGTTTTTCAATTGCATGGTGTTGATCGATTTGAGAAGGTGGTGGTGCGTAAGCAGTTGCGTCGTGCGCAAATGCATGAATTTTTCAAGAACCTGTCACCCTGTTTAATCGGCATGGAAGCGTGTGGCTCCTCGCACTATTGGGCAAGAGAATTAAGCAAGTACGGTCATCAGGTCAAGCTAATCGCAGCCCAATTCGTCAAGCCCTACGTGAAAAGCGGCAAGAACGATGCCAATGATGCCGAAGCGATTTGTGAGGCAGTTGGCCGTCCTTCGATGCGATTTGTTGCGATCAAAAATGTTGATCAGCAAGTGACTCAAGCAGAACATCGAATTCGCAGTCGCCTGATCCGTGCAAGAACTGCATTAAGCAATGAAATACGCGGATTGCTTGGTGAATTTGGCATTGTCATTGGCTTAGGTATTTCTCAAATTCGTCAAGCGCTACCCATACTGCTTGAACAAACTGATGGACAACTCAGCGTACGTTTTTGCCAATTATTAAGCGAATTGGCAGAAGAGTTGAGGCAAGTTGATGACAAAATCAAAGCACATGATCAACGTATTCATGCGACCGTCAAATCGGATGAGCGAATGCAAAGACTCATGGAGATAGAAGGTGTTGGCCCAATCACCGCGAGCGCATTGGTTGCTGCAGTAGGCGACGCGACACAATTTACGAATGGCAGAGACATGGCCGCGTGGCTAGGTTTGGTTCCACGCCAGCATTCAAGCGGTGGAAAAGAACGCTTAGGTCACATTAGTAAGCGTGGCGATACTTACTTACGAACCTTGCTCATTCATGGCGCACGAGCTGCATTGAATGCGTGCGCCAATAAACAAGATAGGCGAAGTCGATGGGCGCAAGGATTGATGGTAAGGCGAAATAGAAACATTGCGACAGTTGCCTTAGCCAATAAAAACGCACGCATTGCCTGGGCGGTATTAAGTCGAAAAGAAATCTATAGAGGTGTAGGAATTTAGTGAAAAAACTTGAGGCAAAATTGAAGTAGTAATGAGCAACAACCAGCAGTAATTGCGATTTTTTTGAAGTGATGGCAAACAGGTCAAACCGGCGCTTGAATCACCAGCCTATTGAATAGGCCCTCTATCTTGAAAAAGGTAAGGTCGCTAGGGCGTTCTGGAGCAAGCGTGCAGATTCCATTATGGCTCGGGTGCGACGGTACCCAAATAGAAGCCGGATATACGCGAGCAGTTACACCTAATGCTTGAACAACAAAAAACTTGCAAGATTGGAGGAGTCCATATACGTCAATAGCCGCAGGCGTATTGCGCCGCATGGATTAGTCGAAATGTCTCACATCGTTTTCGTCACCACCAGCCCAATTCACAGGATAAACGCCTTGTTCCATCAGACGATGAAATGTTGAGTAAGGCCATTTATCGACGCTGGTGACTAGACCATGCTTGAGTGGATTGATATGCACGTAATCCATGTGTGCAGAAAAATCCTTGTCATCACGGATCAGATGTTCCCAGAAGCGTCTTTGCCAAATGCCGCGCTCACCACGGCGCAGACGCGTTGCCGATAGCAATTCGGTTTTTGGCAAGGATTTCGAAAAATGGCTTTTGATGAGACGCCAGCGTAAGGCAAAATCTGCATCGCCAATCGGCAACTCGATTATGCAATGCAAATGCTCCGGCAATACCACCCACGCATGGATAATAAAAGGATGTGCAGCGCGCACCACCCTGACCGATTCACGTAACAGATCAATGTGACGCACCAGCAGATCATTGCCGGATCATTCAAGTAAATTGACGGTGAAGAAGTAGGTGCCGCCCGGATGCCAGGCGCGTCGGTAATTGGACATGGTGGAAATTTAGCACATCTCATGCAGCGTAATAGATAAAGCCGATTGCGGCTTACGTGCTTGCATCAGGT
>JANYFV010000563.1 GCA_025359635.1 Undibacterium sp.
TAGTATTGCACTGATAAAAAAGGATGGAATATGGCAGGCGGAAATATACCTGGACCCTTTGGCGTAGGTGCCAATCAGCCAGTTGTTGATACCGGCACCAACGCAATGACTAACCATCAAGTGCCGCAACCGCACGGACTAAAAACAGCGACTAATGGTGTGGTCGAACTTGAGGTCAATGGAACAATCATCGCGGGTGGGCCATTGTCTAAAGGCACGATTATCGAAGTAAACGCGGCGGGAGTAAAAACGCCTTCAAAGTGGCGGCGCTTCATTGCCTATGCCAATGTGGTTCATGTGGGCGGGTCGTTGGCATGGCGAGCTAACAATCCCGGAAACCTGCGCGGTGCGGCGACCAAAATCGGTTCAGTGTCTGGTGCGGTGGGCAGCTTTGCGGTTTTTGCAAACCTTGACGATGGCCACGCCGCCCAGCGCGCTCTGTATCTGGATAAATACGGTAGCATAAAGGTACGCGACGCTATCAACAAACTAACGCCTCCCAATGAAAACGATACGGTCAAATATTTGGCCGAACTCAAGCGTGCCGGGGTCGATTTGGACAAGGATGTAAAATCGCAAATCGACGTCTTGATGCCAGCAGTGGAAGTCAATGAAGGCCTGATCGCTGGCATTGTTGTGAAGAGAATTCCATGAAACAATGTTTATTTAACTGGTTCTTTATCAGCCTGCTTGCTTGGGCTTCATCTGCGTTCGCAAATGATTCCGTCGATATTGGCTGCTTACGATTACAGTTGCTGCTTGATGCCAGTTTGACGCCTGACGTGGTGGAGCAGCAATGGGGCAGCGGTGAATCTTCTTCCGAAAGATTTGCCGTTTTGGAACTGTTCGGCTGCAAAGGTGAATTGCTTGATCGCATGGTGTTGGACGCACCGTTAGCGCGACTAGATCCGGTTGCGTTGCGCGGGACTATGACACCGACTTATCTTGTTAGCGTCGATCTCACCGCTGCTGCAGGATCCTACAGCGGGCCGCTCACTATCCCTGTTGAGCTTGTTCATCGCCACTTGAAGCGGGTGTATGCCCGCACTGAAAACAAGCGGCTTGAACCAATTAATCTTGCACTTACCGGTAAAGCTGCGTGGAAGAAGATTGCCAGGCAGGAGGCCGACGAACTCTACGCTGTACGCTGCCAGCCAAAGGATGGGGGATTCGTGACGAGCTATTTTCGTTATTACACGACGCGGAACGGCTGGAAAGTGCGTGCGCATTCAAAACCTGGTTTGTGGGAATCTGACGGTGAATTTCCGGAAGCACGCTATTTTCGATGATAAACGCCAAGAAAGCGCGGATTTATTCGTCATCCCCGAATGCTTTAGTCGGGAACCCAGTTTTCATTTACTTCGTGCGAAGCACGACTGCTATGTCACTTCGCGAACAGCTTGAAAACTAGATCCCCGCTTTCGCGAGGATGACGAAATCGAGTAAATCCGCGCTTCCCTAAAGTTAATTACGACCAGTAATTAAAGCGAATGTCAACTTTGACGATCACCCGACGGATAGACGCATGGCAGGGCTTACAGATGCCGTGAGGCAAAATTGGAAACGACCGTTTTGACATATCCGTAGTTTTTCGCCGGAAATTAATATTTTTATGTCACTCATTCCAATCCATTTTGCAAGCGGTAAGCGCTAGCCTCAAGCATCAGCCATTCACTAAACTGCTTAAGCGCGGCGCTTTCTGGTTTGTCTTCCGGGCACAGTAGATGATAGGAATTGCCGCTGACAAAAGGATGCTTCAGCGGCACTACCAGCGCGCCGGCCTTGAGCTCATCCTCGATCAGAAAGGGTGGAATTAAGGCGATGCCCATGCCGTGGATTGCGGCTTGACTCAACATCGAAAATAGTTCATAGCGCGAACCTGTCATGGCGTGTTCTACGTTTAGCCCTAGCGATGCAAACCATTGGCGCCAGGCATACGGTCTGGTGCTCTGCTGTAATAGCGGGTAATGCTGGATTTGCTCTGCGCTTATTTTTTTGCGCGGTGCGATCAATGCCGGGCTGCACACGGCGACTAAATTTTCTTGCATCAGTGTATGTGCTTTAACTCCTGGCCAGGGCAATTCGCCGCAGTGAATTGCCGCATCAAATTCTGTTTCCTTAAATAAAAAAGGGCGCGTGCGGGTTGCCAGATTGATGGCGATATCGGGATGCGCGCTCTGAAAGGAAGGCAAGCGTGGCATCAGCCAACGGGTGGCAAAAGTGGGTACGACGGCCAACTCCAGGCTACCGCCCTGCCCCCGGCGCGCCATCATCTCTAGCGTATCGCGCTCGACAGAATTCAAGCTCACTGCGACCTGACGGCTATAGGTTAATCCAGCTTCAGTCAAGCTCACACCACGTTTGCTGCGATGAAATAACGGCACACCCAACAGATCCTCGAGACTGGCAATTTGCCGGCACACCGCGCTCTGCGTCAGCGAAAGTTCGGCGGCAGCCTTGGTAAAACTTTGGTGCCTGGCGGCGGCTTCAAATGCCATCAGCGTCCAGGTATTGGGAATTTTTCTGCGCATATTGGTTTGAAAAGTGATCGCGAATCATTGATTTTTCTGAATCGCTACAATTGTTTATAAATTGTTGGTGTGCGTTATTCGCACAGGTAAGTGCATATTATGCGTTTGAGTAATCTGCACCATTTCTCTATATTAACCTAGGTAAACCTGATTAGATACTCCGCTGAAGTGCTAATTAACGTCATTTCCGCGCAGGCGGGAATCTAGTTTGTTCATTACGCGCAGCGTCAAGATTGGCGTGTTGCGCACGAAGTAGCTACTGGATTCCCGCATGCGCGGGAATGACGGAATGTGTGCAATTAGCGAACGAGGCAATAAAAATTTAAAACGAATAAAGGATGAACAAATGAACGTAACTACTGATGTAACGGCTAAAAAAATTACACGAAAATCCGAATTCCATTGGGATGACCCTTTGCTGCTGTCACAACAGCTCAGCGATGAAGAGCGCATGGTGCGTGATGCCGCGCATGCCTACTGCCAGGACAAATTACAGCCACGTATATTGGAAGCCTTTCGTCATGAAAAAACCGACTCGGCGATTTTTCGTGAAATGGGCGAGCTTGGATTGCTAGGGCCGACCATTCCTGAAGAATACGGTGGACCGGGCCTGAATTACGTCAGTTACGGTCTGATCTCGCGTGAAATTGAACGAGTAGATTCCGGTTATCGATCAATGATGAGCGTGCAGTCTTCTTTAGTGATGGTGCCGATTTTTGAATTTGGCACCGAGGCGCAAAAACAAAAATTTCTGCCCAAGCTTGTTACCGGCGAATGGATAGGTTGTTTCGGCCTGACTGAACCGAATCATGGCTCCGACCCTGGCTCCATGATTACCCGAGCCAAAAAAGTCCCTGGTGGCTATAGTATTTCTGGCAGTAAAATGTGGATTTCCAACTCGCCGATTGCGGACGTTTTTGTGGTCTGGGCTAAGGACGATGCGGGAGAGATTCGCGGCTTCGTGCTGGAAAAAAATATGCACGGTTTAACTGCCCCGGCCATCCACGGAAAGTTCGGCTTACGTGCCTCGATTACCGGAGAAATCGTGATGGACAATGTGTTCTGTCCGGAAGAAAACGCCTTCCCCGATGTGCGCGGTTTGAAGGGGCCGTTCACTTGCCTCAATTCTGCACGCTATGGCATCGCCTGGGGCGCATTAGGTGCAGCCGAAGATTGTTTCCACCGGGCGCGGCAATATGTACTGGATCGCCAGCAATTCGGCCGACCGCTGGCAGCAAATCAATTGATACAGAAAAAACTCGCCGATATGCTGACCGATATCACGCTCGCGCTACAGGGTTGCCTGCAACTGGGCAGGATGAAAGATGCCGGGACAGCCGCAGTCGAAATCACTTCCATCATGAAGCGCAACTCTTGCGGAAAAGCGTTAGAGATCGCCCGTATTGCGCGTGATATGCTGGGCGGTAACGGCATCTCTGATGAATTCGGTATCATCAGACATATGGTGAATCTGGAAGTGGTGAATACCTACGAAGGCACGCATGATATACACGCGCTAATTCTGGGTCGTGCGATTACTGGCATCCAGGCGTTTTCTTAATTTTTCTTAATTTTATGAGCCTCTTACCCGACATCAAAGTACTCGACCTGACCCGTGTTTTGGCAGGCCCTTGGTGCACGCAATTGCTGGCCGATTACGGTGCTACTGTGATCAAGATCGAGAAGCCCGGCATGGGTGATGACACCCGTCAGTGGGGCCCGCCGTATGCCAAGGATGCTGATGGCAATTTGAGTAGCGAGGCGGCGTATTATTTATCGGCTAATCGTGGCAAGCAATCGCTGACTTTGGATTTTGCCACGACTGAGGGTGCGGCTTTGTTGCGCCAGCTGGTGCTACAAGCCGACGTCTTTATAGAAAATTACAAGGTCGGCAGTCTGCAAAAATATGGCCTTGATTATGAGTCGCTCAAGCTAATTAATCCGCGTCTGATTTATTGCTCGATTACCGGCTTCGGCCAGACCGGACCATACGCCGCCCGACCCGGCTATGATTTTGCGATTCAGGGGATAGGCGGCCTCATGAGTATCACCGGCGAGCGTGCCGATCTGCCCGGTGGTGGTCCGCAAAAAGCCGGAGTGGCGGTAGTCGATGTCATGACCGGCATGTACGCCAGCACTGCTATTTTGGCATCACTCACCAATCGTGCCAGCACTGGTCTCGGGCGCTTTATTGATGTCGCCTTACTCGATGTACAGGTAGCGATGTTAGCCAATGTGGGGATGAATTATCTGGTCAGCGAAACCGTGCCTGCACGTTGGGGCAATGCCCATGCCAACATCGTGCCATATCAGGCGTTTGCCACAGCTGAAGGGGATCTCGTTATCGCGGTTGGTAACGATAAACAGTTTGCGCATTTTTGTCGGATCTTGGGTGTGCCGGAATGGAGCGCAGATACGCGCTTTGCCAGCAACCCCTCACGCGTCCAGCATAGAGATTTGCTGGTAGCTATGATCGCTACCCAACTCAAGGAATGGAAAGCGACCGAACTGGCCGAAGCACTAGAGGCGGCTGGCGTACCCTGTGGCCCGATCAATAATCTGGCACAGGTTTTTGCCGACCCACAGGTACAAGCGCGCGCCATGCGTGTCGATGTGCCACATTCAGTTGCGGGCAGCGTGCCGCAGGTGCGCCATCCGGTGCAATTTTCTAACGATGCATTGGCGCCGATGAAAGCGCCACCATTATTGGGTCAACATACAGATCTGGTATTGCAGCAAATGTTAGGCCTGCAAAAGGATGCAATTTCAGACTTACATGAACGAGGTATTATTTAATTCGACAATAAGTAATGAATATCGTTTGTGTCCTCTCAATGGCAAGCATATCGGTCAAAAAATAGCTTTTTCATATTGAATGAAAACTTAACGCAAAGAGGCTAAAATATTCATCCAAGCAAGTGCGCTAATGCATTTATTTAAAATACTTAAAACGATCTACTTTTTATAAAACATCTCTGATGTCATCCGATTTTATCGACTATCTCACCGAAATATTGACACCACTTGGAAGCGTGCGCAGCAAGCGTATGTTTGGCGGCGTGGGCGTTTACATCAACAATTTATTTTGCGCCATCATTGTCGATGATTGTCTGTATTTCAAAGCGGATGACGACAACGAAGCTGAGTTCATCACCAGCAAATGTCCAGCGTTTACGTATGAAAAAAATGGCATCTCCTATTCGATGCGATATTACCGCGTACCAGATGAAGCGATGGATAGCGCTGATGAAATGCTGCACTGGGCAAAATTAGGTTTAGCCGCAGCGTTACGCAAGAAAACAAATCCCAAATCCAAGTCAAAACAAAATCCATCCGTCAGCGCCAAGAAACCCCGCCCGACAAGGCTTGCCAAATAGACTAGTCAGATAGTTCAGCGTTTGCCTCGTGAATAGATAAGATTACACATCACAGGTTTCATAAGGCTTTGATGATGATCTCCTCATCTTAAATTAATTGAAACTTTTGCGCTAAATATAATTTTGCGTTGCATTCATATTCCTTCAATTAATCATGCTTGATCAACACAAGAAACGGTTTAATTCAGTACCACATCATTTCATTGACCAGCGAAAAAAACAGGTCATACTTGCCGCGTATAGCCTATATCTAACAACTCTTTTTAATATGTTAACTTTGCGACTTTTACGTGTATTTTTAATTGTTCTGACGTTTGGAGTTGCATTATCTTCAATTGCTGCAACACCAATTCACGTCACACTTTATCAAGCTGAAAACTTTGATGCAAAGGGTCAGCAAATCCCAAGCACTCCCCAAATAGCTAGAATTTTTAACTACTTCGAACAGGA
>JANYFV010000567.1 GCA_025359635.1 Undibacterium sp.
GTAATCTCGCGACAGACTTCTTCTTCAGTACGACCGTAGGCAATCAACTCACTACGAGTTGGCATATCGATGCCATATACGTTTGGAAACTGCACCGGTGGTGCGGCTGACGCGAAAATGACGCGACGTGCACCGGATTCGCGTGCCATCTGGACGATCTCACGACTCGTCGTGCCACGTACGATCGAGTCGTCTACCAGCAACACATTCTTACCTTTAAATTCAGAACCAATTGCATTCAGTTTCTGACGTACTGATTTACGACGAATAGCCTGACCAGGCATCATGAAGGTGCGACCGATGTAGCGATTCTTAATGAAGCCTTCACGGTAATCAAGATTAAGTGTTGAAGCGAGTTCCATTGCCGACGGACGAGATGAATCAGGAATCGGCATGACGACATCGATCTCACCATCACTAAATCGACTACGTATAGTCTCTGCCAGATACTGACCCATTTTGAGGCGAGTTAAATACACCGAAGCGCCATCAATAATCGAATCAGGACGAGCGAGATACACGTATTCAAATGCACAAGGGTTCAGGCTAGGATTTTCCGCACATTGCTCACTGTACATTTTTCCATCAAGATCGATAAAGATTGCTTCACCTGGTGCGACATCTCGATCGAATTTAAAACCCAGGCCTTCTAAGGCAACTGATTCACTGGCGATCATGTACTCAACGCCTCTTTCAGAGCGTGAAATACCAAGACATAACGGACGAATACCGAATGGATCACGGAAGGCAAGTAAGCCGTAACCGGCGATCTGCGCCACCACAGCATAAGAACCACGAACGCGTCTATGCAGCATAGCGACAGCGCGGAATATTGACGCAGGATCAAGCGAATAACCGCTAATAACTTCCTGTATCTGATGCGCCAAAATATTCAACAAGACTTCGGAATCAGAATCCGTATTCAGGTGGCGGAAATCGTTCTTGAACAATTCCACTTTCAATTCAGCGGCATTGGTTAGATTGCCGTTATGCGCCAAGGTAATACCGAACGGCGCATTCACATAAAATGGCTGCGCTTCTTCTTCACTGGTCGATCCTGCGGTTGGATATCGCACCTGCCCGATACCAACATTACCCGGCAAAGAACGCATATTGCGGGTGCGGAACACGTCGCGTACCAGACCATTTGCTTTATGCATGGCAAATTTATTGCCATGACTGGTTGCAATGCCGGCAGCATCCTGCCCACGATGCTGCAACAGCAGCAAAGCATCATAGAGCAACTGGTTGACGGGACTATTTGAAACTACGCCTACGATGCCACACATGGTGGACTCCTTAAAACAAAATCAAAATCGAATCAAAACTTCACGTGTTGGGTAACCGAGCCAGGTAAAAATGGCATGATGGTTTGCGCAGCAGTTTCAGCCATCGGACTGAGCAAGGCATCCTTCCAAAATGCTTGCTGAGGAATCGAGGTCATACCACTTAGAAGTACGGCGGCCATAATAATGACGCAACCGCGAGCCAAACCAAACAAGCCTCCCAATCCACGATCTGCCAAACTTAGTCCGCTGGCCTTAATCAGTGCATCCACTGCTTTCATCAATAATGACATTAGCAAACGTACGCCGATAAACAAGACTAAAAAACCAACAATCAATCGCAAGCTCTGCCCTGGAATAAGATCCGGCAACCACCCGGCCAATGTCGCGCCATAAGCATTGGCTACCACGAAAGAAACTATCCAGCTAACTAAGGAAAGCACTTCTTTAATCAAGCCGCGCATGGTGCTGATGATAATAGAGCACAGCATGACAAACAAAATCAGATAGTCAAATAAAGTCACGGCAATGGTCGTTTAAATGGTCGATTAGTTTGGAACCAGTTTCCCACTCAAACCTATTTTTGCCAATTTTGCACGCATTTTCTCGGCTTCGTCTTTCGAATCAAACGGACCAACACGGATACGAGTTACATGACCTGAAACAGTGACAACTTTTTGCGAGTACGACTGAATATTGGCAGCCTTGAGCGCGCTCTGCAATTCATTAACTTTTTCTTGCGTAGCTAAAGCCGCCACTTGCACTATGTAACTCGATGTTGCTTTTTCTTTTGCCGCCGCCTTTACGGCCGTCTTTCCTTCCAAGATTGCCAATGCTCTTGCTGCTTCATCTGCAGCTTCAGATTTATTTTGCACTTTGGATAGAGACTCTTGCGTAGCGACAGGAGTACTCGCCTTCGCTGAAGATTTTATTGTTGTCGGTGCAAGCGGTTTGCTTTCAGTAGCAGATTCGGTCTTCGGTGTTTCTAATTTTTGCTCAGGTTTACTAATTGGAGCTACAGATTTCACCGGAACATCGCTAGTCACCTTAAGCGGCGGAGCAATGATTTCTTCGACTGGATCAGGCGCCAGTGACTTACTTTTGTTGATTGTGACAACTGAACTTGCAGCTAGTCCGACATGCTCGACTAAAGCCGGCACTTTATCTTTTGATGGAATTTGTATGCTGATATCGTCGGCAATTGGTTTAGGCTCTGAATCGAGCACCATCGGCAAACCTATCACCGCCGCAAGCACAAGGGCAACTGCACCTATTAAGCGACGTCTGGCACGCTTCTTCTCAGGCAAAATCGGGGCGACGACTTTCGCCTTACGATTTGGCGTTGCGCGCTTTCCATTGGCACGGACAGGCTTACTTTCCTGTTCAGCACGAGAATGAAATTCGCCGCTATCGGCATCCTCAGGGATTTCTTGCTTTTGCATATTATTCTTAAACAACGAGAGTAGGCCCATGTGCAAGTATCTGATTGGTTATCAAACTTTGAATTCGAACTTTGAACTGTTAGCGAATGTTAGAAACGCCAATTTCTGGTTGGTGCCCTGAATCAGCACTCATCGATTTTCTGGCCTTCATCACACCTGCAACTGTAAGAAAAGACCCGAAGACCGCTATTCTATCATTTTCGCCCGCTGTATTGAGCGCATGGGTGTAAGCAGCTTCTGGCGACTCAAAATTTTGTATGCTATGTTCTGCATCCTGCAAAACCCCTGCCTCTAATAATTTATCGTGAATTTGTATTGCTGTAGCAGCGCGCGGCAAAGGTAAATCCGTGAGGCACCAGTGATCTATCTTGCCTTTGATCTTCGCTATTACGCCATCAATGTCTTTATCCAGCATAGAGCCAAATACGGCATAGGTGTAGGCATGAAACCCCATATTGTCGAGGTTTTGTGACAAGGTTGCCGCCGCGTGCGGGTTATGCGCAACATCCAATACGACCACCGGGCGACCAGGCATCACTTGAAAACGCCCAGGCAAATCCACCATGGCCAGACCATTGCGGATTTCTTGCGCACCGACTGGCAACTCTTGCTTCAACACTTCCAGCGCGGCTAGCACAGCAGAAGCATTTAATAATTGATTCGCTCCACGCAAACTTGGGTAGCCAAGTGAGTTGCGACGTTGCTCGCGGCCGGCAAAATTCCACTGTTGTTTGTCGCCGTTATAATTGAAATCACGGCCAAACAAACGCAAATCTGCGCCAATGTTTTTTGCGTGTTCAATCAAAGATTGCGGGGGAACTGGGTCGCTACAAATTGCCGCTTTACTTGCGCGAAAAATTCCGGCTTTTTCAAATCCGATCTTTTCCCGCGTATCCCCCAGATAATCGACATGATCAATATCTACGCTAGTGACGATAGCGACGTCACCGTCAAAAACATTGACTGCATCGAGACGACCGCCAAGGCCGACTTCCAGAATAACAACATCGAGTTTGGCATCAGCTAGTAACTTACAAATCGCCAGGGTAGTAAATTCAAAGTAAGTCAGCGAAACATCTGCACGAGCTTGCTCGACTTCGGCAAAGGTCTTGATAAATACTTCATCCGTAACTTGTTCGCCATTGATACGCGCACGCTCGTTAAAATCTAAAAAATGCGGTTTGCTGTACAAGCCGACTTTATATCCGGCTTGCAGCAAGATGGCTTCCAGCATGGCACAGGTTGAGCCCTTGCCGTTGGTACCGCCAACAATAATGAGCGGGCAAGTAAATTGAATGTTGAGCTGATTTTTGACTCGCGCGACGCGATCAAGCCCCATATCGATTTCTTTGGAATGACGTGTTTCCAGTAGTGATAGCCAGTCTTGCAGGGTATTTGGAGAATTTTGCATAAAAATAAAAAAGCCCGAAGGTCTAATGCTAAGCGTTATTCAGACTTAACAAACAGACCCCGTCGGGCTAGTGTAAAAACAATAAAAGCAAAAAATCAGGAAACTGCTTCTGCAGGTTGATTTTGTAGAAGCGCCATCAGGCGGGCGATCTCTTCACGCATTTTGCGGCGATCGACAATCATATCCACGGCACCTTTTTGTACCAGGAATTCAGCACGCTGAAATCCCTCAGGCAGTTTTTCACGCACAGTGTTTTCAATCACGCGCGGACCGGCAAAACCAATAAGTGCTTTTGGCTCGGCAATCACCACATCACCCAAGAACGCAAATGACGCGGACACGCCACCCATCGTCGGGTCAGTCAACACGGAAATAAAGGGGAGTTTTTTCTCAGATAATTTAGTGAGCATGGCTGTGGTCTTTGCCATCTGCATCAGCGACAACAAGCCTTCTTGCATACGCGCGCCACCAGTCGCAGTGAAGCAAATAAATGGCACTTTTTGTTCTAGTGCAGCTTGCACACCTCGGACAAAACGCTCACCGACAACAGAACCCATAGAGCCACCCATGAATTCAAATTCAAAACACGCAACCACAACAGGTACCGCCATAATCGAGCCGCCCATGACTACCATTGCATCGGTCTCACGGGTTGTCTCCAGCGCGTCTTTAAGGCGATCCGTATATTTTTTGCTGTCTTTAAACTTTAATGTATCGACCGGCAGAACTTCCTGGCCAATTTCATAACGTCCGCCGGTATCGAGCAAGGCATCGAGACGTTCACGGGCACCGATGCGCAAGTGGTGACTGCATTTTGGGCAAACATGAATATTTGCCTCCAGATCTGAACGGTATAGTACCGCTTCGCAGGACGGGCATTTCACCCACAAGCCTTCCGGCATGGATTTACGATTTGCGGATTCTGAGCGCTGTATGCGCGGTGGAAGCAATTTTTCTAACCAACTCATTTATTTCTCCTGATGTCGACTTGCAAGCACATCTTGTGCATTTTGTTTATGTCACGCAATTTGCTTGCAAGCATCTTGTCCATTTTTGGTGAACACTCGGTTTCGGTGCGTATTTTACTCGTCCAAAGCCTGTCTGACACCAGAAATAAACATTTTTACTGCCGCCACTGCATTTTCTTGTGGTGTATTTTCCAACTCTTGGATGATCCTTGAACCGATGACAACCGCATCAGAAACAGTGGAAATCGCTTTGGCAGTAGCGCCGTCACGAATACCGAAGCCAACACCAATTGGCACTTTGATATGCTTTTTTAGCCTCGGCATCATTTCGGCAACCGCATCCAAATCAAGACTTCCCGAGCCTGTTACACCTTTAAGCGAGACATAATAGACATACCCACTTGCCACTTTACCAACCTGAGCAATGCGTTCGTCGGTTGATGTTGGTGCCAATAGGAAAATCGTATCCATGCTGTGCTGCTTCATCTTACTGACGAATTCTTCGCACTCTTCCGGCGGGTAATCCACTACCAACACACCATCAACGCCGGCTTCAGCTGCTTGTGCAACAAATGCATCTTGCCCCATACGCTCGATAGGATTGGCATAACCCATTAACACCACCGGGGTGATTTGGTTACTAACACGAAATTCACGAACAAATTGCAACACATCGCGCAAACTCACTCCTTTTAACAGTGCGCGCTCCGATGCACGTTGTATCACCGGGCCATCCGCCATAGGATCAGAAAATGGTACGCCTAATTCTATGATGTCCGCCCCGCCATCGACCAGTGCATGCATTAACGACACAGTTAATTCTGGAGCCGGATCGCCAGCAGTAATAAATGGGATCAGGCCTTTTTTATTGCTCGCTGCCAATGCTGCGAAACATGCTTGTATTTTTGACATAGCGTTATTTTTTATATTTATTTTCAATAAAATTTCAGACCAGCTTTTTCAGCCACGGTATGCATATCTTTATCACCGCGACCAGACAGATTGGCCAGAATGATTTTATCTTTAGGCCAGGTTGCCGCCAACTTAGCTGCATACGCTAAAGCATGACTCGATTCCAAAGCAGGGATAATGCCTTCAATCCGGCAGCAATCATGAAACGCCTTGAGCGCTTCATCATCCGTAATCGTCACATACTGGGCACGGCCAGAATCTTTCAACCACGCATGTTCAGGACCCACACCAGGATAATCCAAACCAGCAG
>JANYFV010000042.1 GCA_025359635.1 Undibacterium sp.
TGGTTAGCAGAAAAAACGGCAACCAAAGATGCTGTTTAGGACATACTGGATACTTACGTTTTGTGTTGGCAACAATGGTGCAAGACAGGGATGGAATGCTTACCTTATATGGGCTTTGCAACGACGACGTTGCAACCACAAAAAGACTATAGCTACCAGACTTAGAAGCGAATTGGTCGACGGTTCAGGGACGGAAACAGGCGCATCTTTATAAAGCAAGTACCCAAATCCATCGTGCTTTGCAGCATAATAATCTGAACCATGTACTGTCCCCGCATCATTGTCTTTATATAGATAATTTTCTGATGGCGAATCATAGTTTGCAAAAGATATAATGATGCCGGTGCCGTCCCCATTTACATGCCAATTGCGCCGTTCATTTAAGAAAGATATCGCATCAATGCGACTATCATCTGAGAAATTATGGCCTGTCACATTTGAAATACCTGCGATTCCGCTCGCGCAGGTTGCAAAATCCTGCCACTTTGTACAAGGATTCCTTCCAACCAATGCATCAACGAACATCTGAGCATCCATTAATTGTGCGATATGATAGCCCGCGAATACACCACCAGCACCAGTTTGTTCGATAGTTTGCGCTAGCGTGTAACCCATTGTCTTATCCCATCCCATCCAATCCCTATGGTTTAAATTATCAATCATGAAATTTTGAAGGGGGTCGCGCGACACTGAACCTACCGTAAACGTTGTTGCATTAGAGACGAGCGACAATGCACTGAGAGCTAATGCTGATAAGAATAATTTCATAAAATCACTTCCAATAAAAAGGTTGTTGGAGTAAATAAGTAAATACTGTCACCGCGGAAAAACAGAATCAAAAGGCTCAACATCAATTAATTGTTCAATGTCAGCTCCCTATGATTTATTAGTTCAGATTGGTACAAAAAATTCAAATTGCCTTTTCGTGTGCCTTTTGCGCTCGACGTACTACTTTCACAGTCCAATAAAATAAATATCAAGATGCTACAGACGCTTGATTGAGTAATATGTCAGGCTAAATTTTGAAAAGAGTGGAAAGATTAATTTTCAATACTGAGCCGTGCGACGAATTTTGTGATGGCGGAGGACATGGCTAGCCTATTTCTCTTGACACTGCGATTCGGAGAATTTGATTGAACTCGCATAAGACTGGCCATTCTGCTCGCAGAACTCACTGGCGCGGTCGCTTGCAATCTTTGCCGCGCCCTGTCGCGAAGATGCCTCGATGCGTTTGTAGGTCGTTGGTCCAGTGGCACTCTTACAGTAAATCTTGCACTCGTAAACCTTGGGCTTCGAGTCATGTTGCGGGGCCTTAGAGCTTGCAACTGCCGTTGTGCTTTCTGATGACGCGTGGTTAAATTTGGCTAGGAGATCGCCAAAGCCGCTGTCGCATTTGCAGCCGGCATAGCAGGTTCGAGCCATGGCGGCTGCCGTCAGGTCGGCAAAAAAACTCCCATATGTTCCTGCACCGACTACCCGGTCACACGCTTGCTGGCAAGTCCGTACCTTTTGCGTGCACATTGCCCGACGTTGTTCTACGGCGTGCCGACAAGTCGTATCCCGCATGCACCGCTCCTCGTCGGCTCGCACTTGTTGTGCGCGTTGGCTCGCCAATTTCGCTTCTTCTTGCTGGCGCAGGTCGGTTAATTTGGCCTCTTCCTGGCGGCGCAGGTCAGCCAACTTTGCCTCTTCACGCTTTTGCAGCTCCGCCAGACGCTCTCGCTCGACGACCATCAGCAGATCGTTCAATTCATTCCGCTCTTTTGGCGAGCTCACAAATCTT
This sequence comes from Undibacterium sp., assembly GCA_025359635.1. Taxonomy (GTDB): domain Bacteria; phylum Pseudomonadota; class Gammaproteobacteria; order Burkholderiales; family Burkholderiaceae_D; genus Undibacterium. Next base: position 1,784 of record JANYFV010000042.1, read on the forward strand.
TCTGCCGTGTGCAATGTGTCGGCCTTGCGTGACTGCGCGTAGTCCTTGATGAGAGCTGAAAAGACCAAGGACTTTTGTTCGGCAGTTTCAGCCAGCTTCTGCATAAATTCGAAATCCGATCGATCTCCTGTGAGGTGAAATGCGGATAGGTAGCCCTCAAACCCGCCTTGTTTCCGGAAATCAGCGATTTCCAAGACCCTGCGTTTTGATTCTAGGCTTGAGCGAATGGGAGCAACTTCTGTTAGTCCCAGGCTCTTCAATTGCTGGTAAACGTTTTGGTACTGCACTAACTTATTGAGGCTATCTATTCTTTCCACAAGCTTCGTGTTGTTGATAAGCCTGACTAGTTGCGGGTCAACGCTTACCGTACTTGAACTTCCATCCAGGTTGGCGTAAAAGCGCTCCAGGTCCTTCAAACCTTCGGAGACGTCGACGTAATTGATGCGCGCCTTACCTTCACCTAGTTGAACTGAAAAGTCCAAGTAGCCGTACTGATTTAAGTCGGCACAATATTTTCCTATGCCGCAGTTTCGCAATGCTTCTTTTTTAAGAGTTCGCATTTTTTGGCGTGCCACTTCGTCTATATCGTGGTCCGGGCCAGATTGTGGTTTGGGTCCTATATTGGCGATATGCTGGACAGTCCTTCCCTCATAACGATATGGGCAATTCAGCCACAGATTTTTGCTCGCATCCATGAACAGGGCGAGTTGTTGCGGCACCTCACAAAATCTTTGCTCGGCGCTGATGGTGCGAAAGCGTGAATTTTGCGCCGGTTTGCTTTCGTCGAATTTGACCGCCGTTGTTGTGCACCCGGTCAATAACATGATGCTGATCAGTGCGAACTTTAGAACATGCATGGATTTTCTTTTATGGAATTATATTTTTTTGACCTACGTATCGGTCGATTAATTTTTCAGCTGATGTCGTGCTTGGGACATGCCCGGCTATTTATTACTTAGCTCTTCGTTTTTTGATAATAATCAACAATGCCAAGCCAACTAGCATCGTGAAAACGCTAGCCGGTTCCGGAATATCTGAGTTTGTAATGACAGGAAAACTAGCACCGTAATTTGCCAGAAAACTGACTTTGTCTGCGAATAATTCAGCGCCATTGTCAGTGAAACCAACGCCAATTGAAGTATCAATTTGTTCGTGGCGTTTACCACTAATGCCATATAGATTGATGCGATCAAAGCTGACGCCGCTTCCGAATAAAGGAGTAATGAATCCTTTGAGACCAGTTCCCTGGTTGTTAAAAGCGTCTTCAAAGTTAGCGACCATCACTTGAAATGGGGCTATCTGTTCATCCAGATCGACAAACTTTGCAAGTCCGCCCAACTGCGTCGTTTCTTCGTACCAGATAAGCTGAAAATTTGTCAGTGTAATGACGCCGGCCTGGGCCAATGTCATCATCCCAAAATACAATATGAACGCCGCAATGATTTTTTTCATGATGAATTTTTCCGAATTTATTGCACGCTGATCGCTACCACTACCGAGAAGGTTCCCGAGGCTACCCAAGTTGATGTGGATGTCGCTACTTTATTCCAGGTGCCAGCCCATGTAGTGCCTGTCATATTCCCGGTGAAGGTATAGCCGTTTTGATCTTGTCCTGACGTGATCAGCATGCTGCTTGCCGTACCGCTTGGACTAAGTGTGATGCTGGTTGCGGGGGCGCCAAAATCTGAACTGCCACCGTGGCAAGTCGCCTCGTTTGCACTACTCTGTGTACAAGCTGTCATGGTTCCATCGAGCTTGTGATAGTCGTAGTTTGCCTTGGTGACTAGTCCGGTAGAGTTGATGAAAAAATTCACGCGCAATGGATAGTTCTCACCACCAGTGACGCTAAAGGTTCCAACGCTTCCCGTTCCATTGTCGCTTGGATTTGCGGCAGGAAAGCTAAAGGAAGATATTTTGTTGATCTGACTAAAACGAGAATTGTCTTCCGCGAACGATTTCCCTATCGTGAGCTTGCCGCTCTGGGGCTTGATCTCGGGTAGGCCGGTGACGTTGTTGATGAAGCTTGATGCGCCAAAAAGATTAATACTGCTGTCGGCGTTTACTACCGCGCCAAGTATGTCAAATTTATCGCTCTGCGGTGCAAAAGTCTGGACCGCTTGATCAACATAAGCGCCAGTACAATTGGCATTGGCATAGTCGCGCGTTTGCGATTTAACTGTCCAGATAGTAGCCCCGGCTCCGGCAAATTCGCCAATTCTTGAACGCCCCGCGCCATCGCAGACAAAGTGCCAGGTCCCGATCATGCCTTTAACGGCTTGATCCACCGTGTTGCTGATCGCCTGGCCTGAGGCAAACGCCGTGGAAAAGTGTTTCAGTGCCGCTTCATCGCTGATTACGGTGATGCCAGTGACGCCTTGCAGTGCGCTGCTCAAGCTGGTGGTGTCGGCTTTAGATAGATCTACCGTAGTCACAATCTGCGCGACTTTGGCGGCAGCTAAAGTTATGCCATTGGCTGGATTCGCGTCTTGATCTAGCGATTGCAAAAATTTAAGAATGCTGAGTACTGCCAGCGGAGACGAAGACAAATCGGCAGGCGTGACCACGGCGGGGGTTTTGCTACTTCCCAGAGTAATCTTGCCTACTTTAAACGTGACTTCCTTTCCTTCCGGGTAGCTAAATTCGCCCTTCGCATTGCTGCTGCCGATTTTAACGCCATCGACATAGATATCAAGTCCTTCCACCGCAGAATCAATGAAGACACCTGTCTTTGTGATGACGACAGGAGTGACCGGAGTGGTAGTGCCACTCGGACTGCCGCCGCCACCGCACGCGGATAGGATAAGTATGACGATAGGAGAGAGCTTGCTAATTACAGTGCGAATTTTCATTTTTTCCTTGGCTTGGCAAAATAAGCTTTGTTTGTTTCGTCAATCGTTCTTACGGGAATCGATTGAAAATTTTTGAGATGTGTTAATCGTCAACTCTAGAGATATTCGTACAAAAGCGCCATAGACGGAATGCACGATAATTTGTCAGGATTTATTTTGGCTTTTTAGATTAAGATCCTATCCTCACGTCCATTCGAGTATTTTCAAAAGTCGTGGCTTCAGTTTTTTCTACCTAAGAGCAGATTTTTATCGGATGATTGTTCATGTGTTTTTATTTATCGCCTTAGGAATAGCTTGCGCAGCCTTCATTTTTTCTCGGTAGTGGTGTTCTGCTTTTGCGTCTCATCGA
>JANYFV010000063.1 GCA_025359635.1 Undibacterium sp.
GTCGCGTTGACTTGATTGATACCGACTGTATTGATGAGCTTGAGGCGAAAAGAGCTGAACGCTTCAAGTTAAATAATGGTGATCTAATAATGGCGATGACTGGCGCGACAGTCGGAAAAATAGGATTGGTTGTGCCAAATGGATTGTCCGTTTATCTGAATCAACGGGTAGCAAAATTTGAGTCCGAGCTGTTTGGTTCGAAAATCTCTTGGTTCCTCTTCTGTTGCTTTCAACGCGATGTAATTTTTGATTTGGTTGTGGGGGCAGCACATGGAAGTGCTCAGCCCAATATTAGTTCAGCAGGAATCGAATCAACCCAATTGATACTCCCGGGTGAGAAGTTGATCCGCCTTTTTTGTGAAACTACTAATTTTTTTTTCGAGAAATGGATGGCAAATATTTCTGAAAATAGCGTGACGGAGAACTTGAGAAATGAATTATTACCCAAACTCCTGTCAGGCGAATTAACCATGTCCGAGGAAATTATATGAGTGACGTAGGGCGCAATGAATTGCGCCGCATGGGAATGCTGAAATTTCCGTGATGCGTGGGTGAATCAATGGCGCAATGCATTGCGCCCTACGATACGTGGCACATTTAAATTCACCGTGCGGCGGCACACCAATTACGATGACGATGGGAGACGATGTATGCCGAATTATCGACGCTTGTGGCATCCTGGTGGAACTTACTTTTTTACGGTAAATTTACTGGAACGTTCGGGAAATGATTTGTTGGTGCGGCATATTGCATTGTTGCGTGAGGCGGTGCGGGAGGTGCGGCGTTTGCATCCGTTTGTGATACATGCTTGGGTGGTGTTGCCCGATCATTTGCATTGTGTGATCGAGCTGCCTGAAGGTGAAGTTGATTTTGCTGTGCGCTGGCGACGGATTAAAGCGATCTTTTCCAAATCACTACCAAAAACGGAAACCCTATCGACGACACGCATACGACGTGGTGAACGCGGTATTTGGCAACGGCGCTTTTGGGAACATTTGATTCGTAATGAAGCTGATTATGCGGCGCACATGAATTATGTACACATCAATCCCGTTAAGCATGGTTTGGTGAGCAAAGTCGCCGATTGGCCACATTCAACTTTTCATGGTTTGGTTGAACAAGGTGTGTATGCAGCAGATTGGGCGGGAGAGTAGCGGGGTACGGTGTGAGAATGTATGGATGTAAGGCGCAATGCATTGCGCCCTACGCAATTAAGCCACAAAAACAACATATTCGCTATTCGCGAATAGCGAATATAACACCTAACTCATTGACATAATTAAGAAAAATAGCGATTATTCGCTATTCGCGAATAACAAATAAAATTCTGTACAAACAAAATGGCTGCCGTAAAAACGAATCCGCAAATTATTTTACGCCCACAAGACTTGGTGATTTTGTTGCGTCTGTCATTAGAAGATGGCCCTGCGCCGACTTATGCCGTATTGGCCGATGAATTATGTTTGACCGCTTCGGAGATTCACGCTGGTGTGAAGCGCGCTGAGGCGGCGCAACTGCTGCATAAAGACCAAGCTGGCAAAGCCATTGTGATTAAAGAGGCTTTGCGCCTGTTCGTACAACATGGTGCGCGCTATGCGTTTCCTGCCACACGCGGTAGCGAATCGCGCGGCATGCCTACCAGCTATGCTGCTGCGCCCTTGGTGGACAAGATCGTTGCAGGGAATAGCCCTTTACCCGTCTGGCCTTACAAAGGCGGAAGCGCCCGTGGTGTGGCGTTTTATCCGCTTTACCCTAGCGTGCCGCAAGCCGCCATGCGCAATCCGGCCTTGTATGAACTCTTGGTCTTATTCGATGCCGTACGTGGCGGTAGCCCGCGGGAACGCGCCTTAGCCATTGCCATGTTTGATGAAAGACTCAAAGCATGAATCCGCATGACCCGAATATCGTGATGATAGAGATCGTCGCCAAACATTTGGGTGCGGCACTATTGGAAGAAGTGGTATTTGTTGGCGGTGCGGTCGCTGGCTTACTGATTACCGACCCCGCCCAACCAGCCATACGACCAACAGAAGATGTGGACATGATTGTGCAAGTACTCGCGCATAGTGACTACTATCAGCTCGAAAAGCGTTTGCGTGAACGAGGTTTTACGCAAGACCTACAAGCAGAGGCCCCCATTTGTCGCTGGAAAATTCAAGGCATCACCGTTGACGTCATGCCGACATTAGAGGAAATTTTAGGTTTCTCAAACCGCTGGTATGCCTATGCGCTAGAGACAGCACAACAGATCACCTTGCCATCGGGTTTTACAATCCAATTCATCTCTGCTCCTTTGTTCGTAGCGACCAAACTAGAAGCCTTTGCTGGGCGCGGCAATGAAGATTACTTGTTCAGTCACGATCTCGGAGATTTGCTAGCGATCGTCGATGGTCGTGATACGCTCATCGATGAATGTGCTCAAACCAAAGATGATTTGAAAATCTACTTGGGAGATAAGTTAAACGCTTTATTGCAAATACCAGCATTCATGCAAGCCTTACCGGGTCATTTACCAGGTGATACAGCCAGTCAAGAGCGGCTGCCGGAATTAAAAGAAAAGCTGAGACAACTGACGGTGTTAGGAACGTAGGGCGCAATGCATTGCGCCGCTTCAAATGGTAAAGATTTGTATGCGGGGATAAAACTGCGGTGCAATCAAATGGTGAAGCATTAAGGTGTCTTTTGAATTGGATGGCGCAATACATTGCGCCCTACGTAACAATAACGCGATTTGGAATTGAGTATTTGCATGATCACTGAAGACCAACTAGAACAACTCTGCCTCACCTGGTTTCAAGAAATTGGTTATGACTATGTCTGCGGCTATGACATTGCGCCTGATGGCAGCAGTCCAGAACGCAGTGATTATCGCCAGATCATTTTGCATGCACGTTTATTGTCTGCGCTGCAAAAGATCAATCCGCACATCCCCACTGCCACATTAGAACAAGTCGCGCTGCAAATCACTAAGCCAGAAACACCAATACTGATTAAGAATAACAAAGCCTTTCACCAGCTTTTGCTCGAAGGCGTGAAGGTGGAATTTAAGTCACAGGAAGTCGATGACTATGGCAACGCTGATAGCAAGATCGACTATGTGCAATTGATCGATTTTGCCACTCCTCGTAACAATCAATTTTTGGTCGTCAATCAATATTCTTTAACCGGCAGCAAAGGCAATCGCCGCCCTGATGTGTTGGTGTTTATCAATGGCATTCCGCTGGCGGTGTTGGAACTGAAAAATCCCGCCGATCAAAACGCCGATATCTGGCAAGCTTTTCAGCAAATACAAACCTATAAAGAAGAAATTCCCGATCTGTTTATTTTTAATGAAGCGGTCATAGTGAGTGATGGTTTGATTGCGCGGGTGGGTTCGCTCACTTCCAACAAAGAGCGTTTTTTACCTTGGCGCACAGTGGCGAATGAGCATGATAAGCCGCTGTTTGAATTTCATTTAGAGACTTTGGTGAAGGGATTTTTTAAGCCCGATTTATTTCTTGATTACCTCCGCTATTTCATTTTATTTGAACTAGACGGCGACAACATCATTAAGAAAATCGCCGGTTACCATCAGTTTCATGCAGTGCGTGAGGCGGTGCGCGCTACCGTGATTGCGGCACAACGCCCCGATGGGCGCAGCATTGCGCAACCGCGTGCCAATTACGCTAATGAAGTGGTGGCAGGTTCGGGTAAAGCGGGCGTGGTGTGGCATACGCAAGGTTCGGGCAAGTCGATTTCTATGTTGTGTTATGCGGCGAAACTGCTGGCGCAGCCTGAGATGAATAATCCAACCATCGTGGTGGTCACCGATAGAAATGATCTGGACGGCCAACTCTACAATACCTTTTGCATGGCGCAAGAAGCGCTCAAGCAAACGCCAGTACAAGCCGGTGATCGAGATGATTTACGTGAATTACTCAGCTCACGTCAGGCGGGCGGCATTATTTTTACGACGGTGCAAAAATTTGCTTTGTTGGGCGAAGAAACTAACCACCCTATTCTTTCGACGCGCCACAATATCGTTGTGATTAGTGATGAAGCGCATCGCAGTCAATATGGCGACAAAGCCAAATTCAATACCAAGACCGGGCAATACACATTTGGCTATTCCAAGCACATGCGCGATGCTTTACCAGAGGCGTCTTTCATCGGCTTTACAGGTACACCGATTGATTCTGCCGACAAGGATACCAAGGCGGTGTTTGGTGACTATGTTTCTATCTACGATATTCAAGATGCCGTGGATGATGGCGCAACCGTGCCTATCTATTACGAATCACGTTTGGCAAAACTCGATATCAATCAGAATGAGATAGAAACCCTGAATGAAGAAGTCGATGAAGTGATCGAAGATGAAGAAGATGTTGCAACGCGTGAGAGCACTAAATCACAATGGGCGGCATTAGAAAAATTGGTCGGCAGCGAACCACGTATGAAGCAAGTGGGCATAGACTTAGTCGCCCACTTTGAAAACCGCATTGCTAGCATGCCGGGCAATGGCATGATCGTTTGTATGAGCCGTGAAATCTGCGTGGACATGTATGACGCGATTGTGGCGATCAAGCCAGAATGGCATGATGCCGATCCGAACAAAGGCGCGATTAAAATTGTCATGACGGGTTCGGCTTCCGACAAATCAAAACTCCAGCCGCACATCTACAACAAAGACACCAAAAAGCTATTTGAAAAACGCTTTAAAGACGTGAACGATACTCTGCAATTGGTGATCGTGCGCGATATGTGGCTCACTGGTTTTGATGCGCCGAATTGTCACACCATGTACATCGACAAACCGATGAAAGGCCATAACCTGATGCAGGCGATTGCGCGGGTGAATCGGGTCTTTAAAGATAAACCGGGTGGTTTGGTGGTGGACTATATCGGTATCGCCAGTGAATTGAAAAAAGCATTGCATACTTACACAGGATCACAAGGTAAGGGGCAACCGACACACGATACGCATGAAGCCTATGCGATATTGTTAGAAAAAATAGATATCGTGCATGCGATGTTTCATGGTTTTGATTACAGCCAATTTGAAACTAAAGCCTTACAGCTATTGCCCGGTGCGATGAATCACTTGTTGGGTTTAAAAGGCGCAAGCGGTGAGCTCGATGGTAAGAAACGTTTTTTGGATGTAATGGCAGCCTTAAACAAAGCCTATACGCTGTGTAGCACCATGAGTGAAGTAGAACCCTTGAAAAAAGAGATCGCATTTTTAAGCGCAGTGAAACACGCGATCACCAAGTTCACCAGCATCGATAAACGCCGCACGGATGAAGAGAAAAACAGCGCACTGAAACAAATCATCGATAACGCGATTATTGCCGATGGTGTGGATGATATTTTCAAAATGGTAGGTTTAGACAAACCCAATATCGGCCTAC
>JANYFV010000105.1 GCA_025359635.1 Undibacterium sp.
ATGATTCAACTTGTTGGCGAGTTGCAGGCGGGCGACCTGATGTTGTTTGAAGAAGAGCACGAGCATGCTGGTATTAAGTTTCAAATCAAGGCAGAGGAGGGCGCTGTGTTGTATTTGATGCGCATCAGCTTTTTGAACCTCGGTGAAGGCAAATATGCTGCAATGGGATAGCCTTTGGTTGAATGTGCATTTAGCCACCATGTGCAATGGCTATGGCGAAATCCGCGATGCCGCGATTGCCGTCAAGGACGGCAAGATCGCCTGGCTCGGCGCGCAAAATACTTTGCCGGCAAATTATCAAAGCAAATTGCAGCATGATGGACAAGGTGCCTGGCTAACTCCCGGCTTGGTCGATTGCCACACTCACCTGGTGTATGCCGGTAACCGTAGTGATGAGTTTGAAGCGCGCCTAAATGGCGTTGCCTATGAAGAAATCGCCCGTCAAGGCGGCGGTATTTTGTCGACCGTGCGTGCCACTCGCGCCGCCAGCGAACAGACACTAATGCAGGCGAGTATGCCGCGCCTGCGCCATGTTCTTGCTGAAGGGGTGACTACCCTGGAAATCAAATCTGGTTACGGTCTTGATCTGGCAACAGAGGCGCGCATCTTACGTGTCGCGAGGCAAATTGGTCGAGATTTTCCTCTGCGCATCAAAACTACTTTTCTGGGGGCGCATGCCTTACCGCCTGAATATGCGGGCAGGGCAGATGACTATATAGCGCTGGTTTGTGATCAGATGTTGCCGGCCTTGGTGGCTGAAGATTTGGTCGATGCGGTCGATGTATTTTGCGAAAAAATTGGTTTTAGCCCAGCGCAAACTGAGCGCGTGTTTCAAGCTGCGCAGGCCATTGGCCTCCCGGTTAAATTACATGCGGAGCAATTGTCAGATCAGGGCGGTGCCGCACTGACGGCACGTTATCAAGGCTTGTCGGCCGACCATCTGGAATATTTGTCCGATGCCGGTATCGCTGCAATGGCGTTGCACAGCACGGTAGCAGTATTGTTGCCGGGCGCATTTTACTTCTTGCGCGAAACAAAATTGCCTCCCATCGCTGCATTGCGCGAAGCGGGCGTTGCGATGGCGATTGCGACAGACTGCAACCCCGGAACTTCGCCGATGACCTCATTACTTCTGAGCATGAATATGGCATGTACGCTGTTTCGTATGACGCCTTTGGAAGCCATGCAAGGCGTTACTTGCCACGCCGCCAAGGCATTAGGTATGGCAGAGCAGATAGGGACGCTGGAGCTTGGTAAAGCGGCAGATTTTGCATTGTGGGCTATCGATAGGCCGGCCGATCTGGCTTATCACATTGGTGCCAATCCATGTGTATCAACAATGTTCTCTGGACGGATACGAAATTTTTGACACGATTCATTGGGAAATAGTACTGCCCTTGCATGACATATTCTATGTGCTTAGTTAAACTGTCATCTTTAGTTTCAACAAGGAGCCACAATGTCTCAACTTCGATTGCGTCTTTTGCAGCTGATCGCGCAAAAACGAATTCAATATGTCGCTTTGGGACTTGTTTCATTCATAGCCTTGGTGATGATAGCGAGTGCTCTGCTACTGCCTTCCTACGTTAAACGCCTGGCAATTGAACAAACGCAGCAAAAAATTGGCCGTCAACTTGAGATCGCAGACCTGAGTTTTTCACCGTTCTCACTGACGCTGACCGCCAATGGCGTGAATCTGCTAGAGGCGGATAAGAAAACGCCGATGCTTAAATTGAAGAAGGCAGAGCTAAGTCTGTCGATTTCTTCCCTGTTTCACGGTGCCTTAGTGATGGATGAAGTCCAGTTTGATGCGCCGACACTTCATGTGGTTCGTACTTCTGCGGATGACCATGGACGTTACAATTTTTCAGATATTCTTGATCGTATTGCGGCGATGCCAAAAAGTGCTGCGCCGTTTAGGTTTTCATTTTCGAATGTGCAAGTGCAGGAAGGGGCAATTCAATTTGATGATCTGGTATTAGACAAACATATACAGATCGCTAGTTTGAAAATGGGTTTGCCATTCCTGTCCAATTTCCCGTCTTCGACCAATAGTTTCGTTCAGCCGTATTTGTCGGCAAAAATAAATGGTGCACCGTTTGCCTTGCAAGGGCGCAGTAAACCCTTCGTCGACAGTTTAGAGACTTCACTTGCCATCGATATCGATCATCTTGATCTGACTAGTTATGTTGCGTATTCGCCGGTTCCCTTGCCGGTCAAACTGCAAAGTGCGAAATTAAGTACAAAATTGGATCTCATTTTTGATCGGAAAAATCATCAGGCTGAATTGTTATTGTCAGGCGATGTGCGACTTGATGCGCTATCCATTCAAGATGAAAATGAACAAGCTTTGTTAAAAACGCGCAGCATCAATGCCCATATCAAGCAATTCAATGTGTTTACTGCCGACTCCAGCATCGACAAGCTGCATATCGACACGCCAGAAGTTTGGCTAACGCTGGATGCAAAAGGGCAATCGAACTGGAATGAGCTTGCGCAATCTATTGAAGCAAAATCCGATGCAGGCTCGCCAGTCAATGCACAATCAGCTAAGCAAAATACCGCAAAGCCAGTAATTTCCATTGGTGAATTCTTGCTGGATCATGGGCAATTTAATTTTACCGATGCCATGCATGCGACTCCTGCTCAAACAGTGCAACTCAATGAAATTAAATTAAGTGCAAAACAATTTTCTACTGCGTTTGCGACTAAACCAAGTCTTATTTCGCTAGCTGCACAAGTAGAAAAAAATCAAAACTTGAGTTTCGCTGGAGAATATAACGCGAATAATGGTGATCTCACAGGTAATGCGTCTGTGGAGTCTTTGCAACTAGGCGCTTATCAAGGTTTTGCGAATCGTTTTGTTGCTGCAAAATTACGTGGCGTGATGTCGCTCAAGTCGCAGCTAAGCATGCACCAAGGTCAATTGAGTCTCAAAGAAATGGGCGTGCAATTAAGTGATTTCCTTCTCGCGCCTAATGCCAAAAACGAAGGACAAGTGGCGATTAAATCATTGCAGCTTGATAAGTTGGATTTGAATACTGAGACGCGACTTGTCCATGTATCTGGATTGACAATCGAACAGATCGAGGCTGACGTTCGGCGCGATGCGAATGCGAAATTGAGTTTGCAAAAAATGTTAGTGCCTGCAGTTACCTCAGTTGCCGCGTCTACCGCTCATGAGAAAGAAACTGGGCAGACTGATTGGGTCGTCAGCCTTCAAAATTTCGCCTTAAGTGAGAGTAATTTTTCTTTTGAAGATCATGCTGTCAACCCTGTTGTGACGACCAAAGCACAAGGTATTAGCCTAAGCGCAGACAACCTTAGTAGTGATTTTAGTCAGGCAATAAGTCTGAAATTGACTTCGTCTATTAATCGCAATGGTAAGTTGATTTTAGTCGGAAGTGCGACACCAAAATTGAGAAAGATATCCATTGATTTGGATGGGCAATTACTTCCTGTATCGTCCTTGTACCCCTATTTTTCTCACTTGTTAAATGTGGAGCTATTGCGTGGAAACGCGAACATTAAAGGCAAAGTAGAATTGGTAAATACCGAGGGGAAGGCACTCATCAGTAAGTTTGACGGCATGGTAAGTCTGAACGATTTTCAAATGCTGGAAAATGGCGAGACAGAAGATTTTCTGTATTGGAAGTCGATCAACCTTGATGGAATTAATCTCAGTTTTGGTGACGCCAGACAGTTTGTTTTTCTGCGTAATTTATCGTTGAACGATTTCTATACCAAGCTCATTCTGTCAGAGAAGGGTGAGTTGAATATCAGCGATATTCTGGTAAAAAAAGAAGTTCTCCCCACACCAGCGGCAACTTCTGCAGCAGTTGAAGTTGCACACTCACCAATAGAAATCCGGATAGAGAAAACCAGCCTGAGCGGTGGTAATATCAACTTTAAAGATAATTATATCAAGCCCAATTATCAGGCTAACCTGACTGGTGTTAGTGGCAGCATAGGATTAATTTCATCCGTAAAATCTGAAGCTGCTAGTGTGCAATTGTCCGGGAAGATAGATGATGATGCACCATTACTTATTTCGGGGACGGCCAACCCTTTGAGCACGCCAATTTTTCTTGATATTAAAGGAAGTGCCTCTGACATACAATTGACGCGCCTCTCTCAGTATGCAAGTAAATATGCTGGTTATCCAATAGTCAAAGGGCATTTGTCGGTTGCCGTTTCCTATCGTGTAGATAACCAAAAACTCATCGCTGAAAATAATCTCAAGTTGGATCAGTTGACTTTGGGCGAACGGGTAGAGAGCCCCGATGCTACCAGCTTGCCAGTTCATCTGGCATTAGCATTATTGCGTGATAACGATGGACAAATTGCGGTGAATTTACCCATCTCCGGTTCATTATCTGATCCGCAGTTTTCACTTGGGGGGATTATCTTTAAAGTATTTGTGAACATTATTACTAAGGCAGTCACGTCACCTTTTGCCCTGTTAGGCAGCATGTTTGGCGGCGGAGAAGAGCTGGCCTATGGCGAATTCTTACCTGGCAGGACTGAACTGACTCCAGCAACTATTGCAAAGCTGGATAGTTTAGCAAAGGCACTTAAGGAACGAAGCAAATTAAAGTTGGATATCACTGGACGGATAGATCCAAAAACTGACGCAGAAGGATTACGCCTCGATAGTTTGGATAAGAAAATCAAAACTATAAAATTACGCGAACTCAAAAAGAAAAATCCAGCTATTCAAATAGACGAAGTTGTGGTTGAAGAAGCGGATAGAAAAACCTATATTGAAGAAGTCTATAGCGCTGAAAAAATGTCAAAGCAACGCAATTTCATTGGTGTTGCCAAAACGTTGGCGCCTCAAGATGCAATGGCTTTGGTACTGCGTAATACATCTGTAACAACAGAAAATCTACGCTCCTTGGCTCAGCAACGTGCTGAATTGGTTCTCGATTATATGGAGCAGCAGGGCGGTATTGATAAAGATCGCTTGTTCCTCATCGCGCCAAAACTTGATACTGATGGAATAAGCGATAAAGGCCTACCGAATCGAGTTGATTTTTCGTTGAAATAGAGTTTTTGCAACAAGTAAGCATATTTTGGATTGTTTGTTGATATTGTTGCTTTATTATTCTCCAATACGTTGCTATAAAGTTTTAAATTGAGGTAAAGTTTGCAGAAGCGTGACGCTTTCACTCAATGATTTTTTGCATGAGTTATTTTACATTTTTCATACTGAGAATCTGATCAGTGTAAAAGTGATCATAATGCAATGTTCACTTAATTAGTTTCATGTAAGTTGATGATTGAAAAAGGATAATCATGTCTGAAAAAACGCTAGTCAATATTCTGTATGTCGAAGACGATTTAGATATACAGGCAGTTGCACAAATTGCGCTAGAAGTGGTAGGGGGGTTAAGCCTCACTACTTGTAGTTCTGGCGCTGAGGCACTTGCTGCCGTGAATAATGGCTTTGTTCCAGACTTGCTGTTACTTGATGTCATGATGCCAAATATGGATGGTCCAACGACGCTAGCGGGTCTGCGAAATATCGAAGCAACCGCAACGACACCAGTTATTTTTATGACCGCCAAGGTACAGTCGACTGAATTAGATTTTTATACTTCTCTGGGAGCGATAGGCGTTATTGCCAAGCCATTTGATCCCATGGAATTGTCGTCTCAAGTGCGCGCTCTCTGGAATAAGGAGAGCTAAGTGGACGATAAGGTTGACAATAAGTTGGATGGTTTGGAGGCGGCACTGCACGCTTTAGAGGTTATGTTCGTTTCCAAGCTTCCTGCAAAACTTATTGAAATCGAAGAAGCGCTCAATCAGTTTGTTCAAAACTCAACGAATATTGAAACGATTAAACTGCTTCATCGGCTGTTACATACAATGGCGGGATCAGCAGGAACCTTCGGGTTCCCTGAAATGGGTCTTCAGGCAAAAGAGCTAGAGGCTTGCTTGAAACCTTTGCTGACAGACGGTCATTGGAATGCTCTTGAAGTAAATCAATTTGCTGTTGATGCTCGTGAATTTTTGTCGACCTCTTTGCGTTCTGGTGCCGACAAAACGGTTGCTTCGCTTGTGTCTGGCGTTGCAGCCGAACCTGTCGAAGTTGCGTCGACCAAATTGATTTACCTGGTGGACGATGACCTAGTTGAGAATCGAGAAATTACTCTTCAGCTGGAGCATTTTGCATGTGAAGTTGTCGTCATTACAGAGCTGCATAAACTTGCAAAAATGTTAATTGATCGAGTGCCCGATGTGCTAGTTGTAGACCTTGGTTTGCCTGATTCTCTATTTTCTGGTGTGCAGGAAATTACAAGAATCAAGAAATCCGGACAATTGACTAGCCCGGTTATTTTTACTTCTAACTTGAGTAGTTTTGAGAGCCGCCTCATGGCGGTACGTGCAGGCGGTGTTGGTTATTTCGCAAAACCTATCGATATTACGGAATTGACGGAGCGAATAGATACATTAAGCGCGCTTTCTGAGCCCAGTGGCTATCGAATCTTAATTGTTGATGATGATGTCGATACTTCACAATATTATGCGGCAATTTTGCGTGATGCTGGAATGAATGTCTACGTGTTAAATACTCCGGCTGAGATTTTCGAAATCATGGCAAAATTTCGGCCTGAGTTGCTATTGATGGATGTGTATATGCCGATCTGTAGCGGCGTAGAATTATCTAAAATGATACGACAAGATAATTCTTTTCTTGATGTTCCTATTGTTTTTCTCTCAAGCGAAGATGATTTGGAAAAACAATTCGAAGCAGTTGAGGCAGGTGCCGATGATTTCTTGCTTAAACCGATGATCCCGAAATTCTTGGTTTCGGCAGTGTCGAGTCGTGCAGAACGATATCGTTCTTTGCGTGCCTTGATTATGCGCGATGGTCTAACTGGTCTTTATAATCATACCGCGATCAAAGAAGAGCTAAGTGCCGAGATATCGATAGCTGGCAGAAGTAATACGCCGCTTGCATTGGCAATGATCGATCTGGATAATTTTAAACACGTCAATGATATGTATGGTCACCCAGTTGGAGATCAGGTACTAAGGACTTTGTCCCTGTTGTTAAGGCAGAGATTGCGACGTAGTGACGTTGTGGGGCGTTATGGTGGCGAAGAATTCGTGGTTATTTTCCCGGGTACTAATGCAGCTACCGCAAACAAAGTACTTGAGAAAATCAGACAGGCATTTTTCAAGATCCAACAGTTTTCGGAGAAGGGAGATTTTTCAGTGAGTTTTTCTGCTGGGATTGCCGATTTAACTTTGACTCAAGATGCAGATGAATTGTTTGATAGTGCCGATGCCGCGTTATATGCCGCCAAGCGTGGCGGGAGAAATTGTATTATTCTTGCCGATAAATAAAAAAGTGTGCCCATTAATTCCGGGCACACTCGGCTTATCTACAAAATTTGCTTACTAAGTTCACATATCCACATATGCACAACTCTACAGACGATCGATCGATGTCGGTTTGATTTTCGATTCTAGTGTTTTCCCTTTTCTCGCCCGTTTTCCTATATGAATCGCCAGACTCGTCGCACTGAGATTGATCTCTTGTGGTTTGGCCGCGCGCCCAGTTCCAGAGACTTTGACGCCTTTTTGACTGATCGCCTTGACTGAGATGAGTTTTTCTTTCTCGTCGAGATCCATCAAAATCACGCCACGTCCGCCACTCGATAGTTGTTTAATTTCAGTCAAACCAAACACTAGCAATTTACCTTTTTCGGATAAACAGGCAATTGCGCTGGCATCTGCCGCTATCAATGAAGGTGGTAAAGGTTCGTCACCCTCGTCGAGCGTCATAAAGGCCTTGCCCGCTTTCATGCGACCTATCATGTCGCCGACCTTTGCGGTAAACCCGTAGCCGGCGTTCGATGCCAGTAGCAGGTTAGCGTCTGCCGTTCCGGCAAAATAATGCAAGATGCGCGTGCCGCTGGCCAGATCAATTAAGGTCGTCACCGGTATGCCATCACCGCGTGCGCCGGGCAGTACTGATACCGGCACCGAGTAGACTCGTCCGTTAGAGCCAAACACCAGCATGGTGTCGACCGTGCGGCATTCAAAAGTGCCATACAGCGTGTCGCCCGCTTTGAAAGTGAATTGGGCTGCGTCGTGTTCATGCCCGGTGCGCGCGCGCACCCAGCCTTTTTCTGAAATCACGACCGTAACCGGTTCATCAATCACTTTTTGTTCAGTTGAGGCTCGTTGCGCTTCTTCAATTAAGGTACGACGGGCATCGCCATATTGTTTTGCATCAGCTTCAATTTCTTTGATGATGCATTTTTTCATCGCTGCAGGATCATCGAGCAGATCTTGCAGTGCGGTTTTTTCCATCCGCAGTTCGGCGAGTTCTTGTTGGATCTTGATTGCTTCCAGGCGCGCCAATTGACGCAAGCGTATTTCCAAAATGTCTTCCGCTTGCCGGTCGGATAAGTTGAAGGCCTGCATCAAAGCCGGTTTAGGCTCATCCGCTTCACGAATGATCTTGATGACCTTGTCGATATTGAGCAAGACAGCTTCGCGACCTTCCAAAATATGGATACGGTCGTCAACTTTTTTCAGCTTGTATTGGGTGCGGCGTGTGACTGTGGCAAAGCGGAAGGCGATCCATTCACTCAGGATTTCTAGCAAACCTTTTTGACGTGGGCGGCCATCGCCACCTATCATCACCAGATTCATCGACGCAGAAGTTTCTAGCGAGGTATGCGCCAGCAACATTTGCATGAATTCAGTTTGATCTTGATTCTTCGATTTTGGCTCTAGCACCAGGCGCACTGGTGCGTCTTTGCCGGATTCATCGCGCACACGATCCAATACGGATAGCACGACTTGTTTCAAACTAATCTGTTCGGGCGAGAGCGACTTTTTACCCATCCGTATTTTTGGATTGGTGATCTCTTCAATTTCTTCCAGGACTTTTTGCGACGATGTGCCTGGCGGCAGTTCGGTAATCACCGCCTGCCATTGGCCGCGTGCCAGTTCTTCGATTTTCCAGCAGGCGCGCACCTTCATGCTGCCGCGACCGCTGGCGTAGATATCGGCAATCGCTGCTGTCGGCGTGATGATTTGACCACCACCAGGGAAATCCGGGCCGGGGATAAACGCCATCAATTCACTATGCTTCATCGCCGGGTTACGGATTAGGGCAACTGTCGCCTTAGCGACTTCAGTCAAGTTGTGCGAAGGGATCTCGGTTGCCATACCCACTGCAATACCGGATGCACCATTGAGCAAAACGAAAGGCAGTCGACCAGGTAACAGCGTTGGTTCTTCATAAGAGCCATCGTAGTTAGGCTGAAAATCTACCGTGCCAAGATCGATTTCATCGAGCAGTAATTTTGAGATGGGTGTCAGACGCGCTTCGGTATACCGCATTGCCGCTGCACCGTCGCCATCGCGTGAACCGAAGTTACCTTGCCCATCAATCAGCGGATAGCGTAGCGAGAAATTTTGCGCCATGCGCACCATTGCGTCGTACACCGATTGATCGCCATGTGGATGTAATTTACCCAAAACATCACCGACCACGGTGGCGGATTTACGCGGCTTAGCGGCTGAATTTAAACCCAGCTCATTCATCGAATACAGGATGCGCCGTTGCACTGGTTTTTGACCATCGCAGACATCGGGCAGGGCGCGACCTTTGACTACTGAGATGGCGTAATCGAGGTAGGCGCGCTCGGCAAAACTGGCTAGTGTCAGTGTTTCGCCACCATCACCGCCGCTGGCGGCTTCTTCAAATAAATTTGCTTGTTCGCTCATAATCTTTACATTTTTCTTAAATTATTTTGTGGTGCATGTTGTGTTCTGTGTAGTCGGGCTGTAACCCGACACTGGGCGTTCGATCACCACGGAAATTTGACGATCGGTGGGTTACGCTGTGCTAACCCACCCTACAAAACCACTTAAATATCCGCCTCTACTTCATTGCCGTGTTCTTCCAGCCAGGCACGCCTTGCCGCAGCTTCGCCTTTGCCCATCAGCATATTAAAACGTGCTTCGGAAAATTCCTGATCAAACTCGCCCAGTGCTACAGGTAATAATCTACGGGTATCGGGATTCATGGTGGTTTCCCACAATTGAATCGCGTTCATTTCACCCAAGCCCTTAAAGCGCGAAATAGCCCATGCACCTTCTTTGACACCGTCTTTACGTAATTTATCTTCAATCGCGATCAATTCACCTTGATCGAGAGCATAAATTTTTTGTGCAGGTTTCTTGCCGCGTGCGGGCGCATCAACTCGGAACAGAGGAGGGCGTGCCACACAGATGTGGCCGCGTGCAATCAGCTGCGGGAAGTGCTTGAAAAACAGCGTCAGTAATAAGACCTGAATATGTGAACCATCGACGTCCGCATCGGATAAAATGCAGATTTTCCCGTAGCGCAGATTCGACAGATCCGGATTATCTTTCATGCTGTGCGGATCGACACCGATGGCGACTGCGATGTCGTGAATTTCGTTGTTGGCAAACAGGCGGTCACGCTCAGATTCCCAGGAATTTAATACCTTGCCACGCAAGGGAAGGATGGCCTGAAATTCTTTATCGCGCCCCATTTTTGCCGAACCCCCAGCAGAGTCACCCTCGACCAAAAACAATTCATTGCGCGTGATGTCGCTAGATTCGCAATCGGTGAGTTTTCCCGGCAATACCGCAACACCGGAAGATTTTTTCTTTTCGACTTTTTGTAAAGAACGCAAACGCGACTGCGCTTGTTTGATGACCAGTTCAGCAAGTTTTTTACCGAAATCGACATGAGAATTGAGCCATAATTCCAGTGGTGGTTTGGTGAAGCTGGAGACTAATTTAACAGCATCGCGTGAGTTTAAACGCTCTTTGATCTGCCCCTGAAATTGCGGATCTAATACTTTGGC
>JANYFV010000166.1 GCA_025359635.1 Undibacterium sp.
CATTAATCTTCGCGACGCAAATGCGGGAATAAAATCACATCCCGGATGTTGGGTGAATCAGTGATCAACATCATCAATCTATCGATGCCAATACCACATCCACCTGTTGGCGGTAGACCATATTCTAATGCGCGGATATAGTCTGCGTCATAGAACATGGCTTCTTCGTCGCCTGCATCTTTAGCTGCAACTTGTGCCTGGAAGCGCGCTGCCTGGTCTTCTGCATCGTTTAACTCAGAGAAGCCATTGGCTATTTCACGACCTGTCATGAACAGCTCAAAGCGCTCGGTGATGCCAGGTAAAGTATCGGAAGCGCGTGCCAGCGGTGAGACCTCTGCCGGGTAATCGACGATAAAAGTAGGTTCCCACAATTGTGCTTCTGCGGTTTCTTCAAACAGCGAAAGTTGTAATGAACCTAGCCCGGCGATTGCATGGGGTTTCACGCCAAATTTCTTGAGTTCTGCCTTGATAAATTCAGCATCATGCAATTGCTCATGGGTGTAGCCTGGCGCATATTTATTGATGGCGCCGACAATAGTCAATCGCTGGAAAGCCTTGGATAAATCCAATTCTTTACCTTGATAGGTCAGCACTGCGGTACCGTGTGCATCTACCGCCGCCTTGCGTATCACTTCCTCTGTGAAGTTCATGATCCATTGGTAATCCACATACGCTGCGTAGAATTCCATCATGGTAAATTCTGGATTGTGACGTGGTGATACGCCTTCGTTGCGGAAGTTGCGGTTGACTTCAAACACGCGATCAAAACCACCAACCACCAGACGCTTCAAATACAGTTCTGGCGCAATACGCAGATACATCTGCATATCCAGCGCATTGTGATGCGTGATGAAAGGTTTCGCCGCAGCACCGCCTGGAATCACGTGCAACATCGGTGTTTCCACTTCCATAAAATCATGGCTGTTCATGAAGCTGCGGATCGAATTCATCGCCGCGGTGCGCGCCTTAAAAGTACGGCGCGTTTCTTCACTCATGATCAGGTCAACATAACGCTGGCGGTATTTTGTCTCTTGATTTGACAAGCCATGAAACTTATCTGGCAGTGGCCGTAAAGACTTGGTCAATAAGCGCAGCGTAGTGACTTTAACTGTCAATTCATCAGTCTTGGTCTTGAACAAGACACCGACGATACCGAGGATGTCGCCCAGATCGTAATGTCGGAAAGCTTCCATCTCGGCTTCACCGGTTTTGTCGCTGGTGACGTATAGCTGAATACGGCCGTCAGCTTTCATCCCGGAAGCGTCTTGCAAGGTCGCAAATGCGGCTTTTTTACCCGCTTCACGCTTGAGCATCATACGCCCGGCAATCACCACTTCGACATTCAATTCTTCGAGTTCTTCACGGCTCTTGCTGTTGTATTGATCGTGCAGAGCAGAAGCTTTGTGCTGCGGTTTGAAGTCATTCGGAAACGCGATGCCTTTGGCACGGATTGCAGTTAATTTTGCACGACGTTCCGCAATGATGGAGTTTTCGTCTTGAGGCAGTTCTGCGGCAGTACTTTGATTGTCGGACATGATTATTCTCTAAAATTTAAATTGAAGCTTGTCTTGAACGGTTTGGGTCGAATGGTTTAAGTCGGCAAATGTGCATTTAGAAATTCATTTGTAAATGCCACGATTACACGCCTTGTTTCAATGATGCTGCGATGAAGCCATCGAGATCGCCGTCCAATACCGCCTTGGTATTACCCATCTCAAAATTGGTACGCAAATCTTTGATGCGTGACTGATCCAGTACGTAGGAGCGGATCTGATGACCCCAGCCGACGTCGGTTTTGGTATCTTCGAGGTTCTGTTTTTCGCTCATGCGCTTGCGCAATTCCAGCTCAAACAATTTTGCCTTCAACATTTCCCAGGCTTCGGCGCGGTTGCGATGTTGACTGCGGTCGTTTTGACATTGCACCACGATGCCGGATGGGCCGTGGGTCAGACGGACAGCGGAATCAGTTTTGTTGATGTGCTGCCCACCAGCGCCAGAGGCACGATAAGTGTCAACGCGAACATCTGCAGGATTGATATCGATCTCAAATGATTCGTCCACTTCCGGATACACAAACAAGCTCGAGAACGAGGTATGACGGCCATTGGCAGAGTCAAACGGAGACTTGCGCACCAGGCGATGTACGCCAGTTTCTGTACGCAAAAAACCATAGGCGTATTCGCCTTCCACTTTCAGCGTGGCAGTTTTAATGCCGGCCACCTCGCCATCGGATTGCTCCATGATCTCAACCTTGAAGCCCTTGCGTTCGCAATAGCGCAGGTATTGACGCAGCAACATTGAAGCCCAGTCTTGCGCTTCAGTACCACCGGCACCAGCTTGAATATCGATGAAACAATTGTTCGGGTCCATGGGATTGTTGAACATCCGACGAAATTCCATGCCTTCGACCAGTTCCTTCAAGGTTTGCGCGTCGCCTTCAATCGCGATTAAGGTGTCTTCGTCATTTTCTTCACGCGCCATGGCAAACAAGTCATTGGCATCTTTCAGATCAAGGTCGATCTTGGTCAGCGTGAAGACGATGGCTTCCAGCGATTTTTTTTCTTTACCCAACTCTTGGGCGCGTTTAGGCTCTTCCCAGACTTTGGGATCTTCCAGTTCGGCGTTGACTTGTTCTAGTTTCTCTGACTTGACATCGAAGTCAAAGATACCTCCGAAGTTCGGCTTCACGACCAGTCAGGTCGATGAGCAGGTTAGAGATGCTATTGAGGCGTTCGGCTTCCATATGGGTCTTCTATAGTCTAAATAATCAACCTTTGATTATACCTTAGCTAGCCGAGAGACTTAGGATGACAAAGAAGTAAAACCTTATTCTTGCCTTTTATCGTGCAGGCCTGCATAAAAACTTAAAGCATTGATATGCTTAATTGCATATTCGACATGGTGTAAAGCGATCACTCTTGTGAAGGTAATCGCATGATAAATCACCAGACTGAGCTAGAGATTGTAGGTTTGCCATTGCGATGGCTTTCAAACCATTTGGCCAGATGTTCTTTGAAGCAGTTTGGGCAAATATGGTATTCGACTTGTTTTGACTGACCACCATTTGGAAATGATTCCTCTTCTTCAAACAGTATTTTGGTGGTGATTTTTTCGTGTTCCTTGGTGCTCCAGTTTTCATCCCATTTTGATTCTGCCCCACATACATCGCAGGTGAGTTTATCAAAAATTTCTTCCGAGTGTTCCAGAATTAAGACCGTTTTCATGTGCTTCATACTTGCCTCCTGTAGTGACTTGTAATGGAACTTGGGTGATGAAATCAGAGCTTAGAAATTGTACATCTCAGGCGTAAAAAATGGTGACTTTTTACGCCCTTGTTATATTTGTAAGATGCAAAGTAAAAATTATTTGCGGCCAGTTTTTACCGTTGCTGGTTTGGCTTTGGCGGAGCGAAAAGCAAGTGCAGGGCGCGCGGTAGAAATGGGCGCTTTTGCTTTGCTTTGCGCGGCCGGCCTATTCCCATAGGTATTCATTTTTGGCGCGACGCTACGGGAACTATTACTTACCACACGACTGGTTTTGACAGCACTAGCTGGCTTGATTGCGACGATAGGTGCACGTGAGGAAATAAGATGTTTCTCGCTGCTGCCAATCAAATCAGCACGCCCCATGCGCTGCAAGCCTTCCCGTACCGTCTCCCAATTTTCTGGCGCGTGATAACGCAGCAGTGCCTTATGGAATTTACGGATTTTGCCTGAGCGTGCTGTCTCCACCACTTCAGAATCTTGCGTCACCTTTTTCAAGGGGTTCTTGCGCGTGTGGTACATCGTCGTCGCCAGCGCCATCGGCGTGGGCATAAAAGTCTGCACCTGATCGAGTTTGAAATCGTTTTTCTTTAGCCATAAAGCCAGATTCACCATGTCTTCATCGGTAGTGCCTGGGTGCGCCGCGATGAAATACGGAATCAGATATTGTTCTTTGCCCGCTTCTTTAGAGTACTTGTGAAACATCGCCTTAAACTCATCATAAGCGCCGATGCCTGGCTTCATCATCTTGGATAATGTGCCTGATTCAGTATGTTCTGGGGCAATCTTCAACAGGCCACCAACATGATGTGTAACCAGTTCTTTCACATACTCCGGTGAGCGCACAGCCAGGTCATAACGCAAGCCTGAGCTGATCAAAATTTTCTTCACGCCGGGCACGGCGCGCGCTTTGCGATACAGGTTTATCAGCTTGCTGTGGTCAGTACCGAGATTGCTGCAGATAGATGGGTAGACGCAAGATAAACGACGGCAAGACTCTTCAATTTTTTTATCTTTGCAGGCCAGTCGATACATATTCGCGGTCGGCCCGCCAAGGTCAGAAATGGTACCTGTAAAGCCCTTGGTTTTGTCGCGAATTTCTTCGATCTCGCGCAAGATAGATGGCTCGGAGCGGCTTTGGATAATCCTGCCTTCATGCTCCGTAATCGAGCAAAAAGTACAGCCGCCAAAACAACCGCGCATGATATTGATTGAGAAACGGATCATCTCCCACGCAGGGATGCGTGCCTTGCCATAGCTAGGGTGGGGTGCACGTGCATAGGCACGATCAAACACGCCATCCATCTCATCCATGGCCAGCGGTAGCGGCGGTGGATTAATCCAGACATCGCGTTCGCCATGCGCTTGCGACAAGGCTTTGGCATTACCGGGATTGGCTTCCAGATGAAATACCCGCGAGGCATGGGCGTACATCACCAGATCGTCTTTGATTGCGTCAAACGAAGGTAGGCGAATGACGGTTTTGTTGTGTTTGTCACGCAGCATCGCTTGCCGTTCTTCACGGCTCATGATGCGAACTGCCTGCTGCTTTACCACGTCATTTGCCGGCGCAGTTTCATTGGTAGAACACTTGGCGCCGGTTTCTGGAACCATTTCGTAGGGATTGGTGTGTCCTTCAATTTTCCCCGGTGTATCGATTTTAATTGAATTGATTTCTGCCCAATCTGGTTCTGGCAACCAATTTGGCGACGTCATAAAAGCAGTACCACGCAAATCGCGAATAGACTTAATCGGTTCGCCAGCAGCCAATCTATGCGTCAAACTAACCAATGCGCGTTCCGCATTGCCAAACAATAAAATATCCGCCTTGGAGTCAGGTAATACCGAACGTTTTACTTTATCTGACCAATAATCGTAGTGCGCTATGCGGCGCAAACTTGCTTCGATACTGCCGATGATTACATTGGTATCAGCATACGCTTCACGCGCCCGCTGTGCATACACCACCACGGCGCGATCTGGTCGTTTGCCTGGTTCACCATCCGGGGTGTAGGCATCGTCTGAGCGAATTTTTCGGTCAGCCGTATAGCGATTCACCATGGAATCCATATTGCCGGCTGTGATGCCGAAGTACAGATTCGGCCGACCTAAGGCGCGGAACGCATCCGCCGAGTGCCAATCTGGTTGACTGATAATGCCGACGCGAAATCCTTGCTGTTCAAGCAAGCGTCCAACCAGGGCCATACCAAAACTTGGGTGATCAATATACGCATCGCCAGTGATCAAAATTACATCGCAACTATCCCAGCCCAGCACCTCCATCTCAGACTTGGACATAGGTAAAAATGGCGCTGCATTGCGGCCCCCAATTTCAGAGCGATAACGGGGAAACGAGAACAGGTTTTGCGG
>JANYFV010000173.1 GCA_025359635.1 Undibacterium sp.
TGATGAGGTAGAGGGCTTGGTCAAGTCGAATGAAATGAGCTTGCTGGCAAAGGAGGCAGGATGAATTTTTTTGGTTACTTTTCCTATGACTGGCAGCCCTTATTATTGACCTTTAAGTTAGCTGCCCTGACCACTTTGATACTGTTATTGCTAGGCATTCCGCTTGCATATAGTCTGGCATTTTCCCGCGCGCGTTTCAAGCCAGTTTTTGAGACTTTGGTGAGCATGCCATTGGTGCTGCCGCCGTCGGTGTTGGGATTTTATTTGTTGCTGGCCTTCAGTCCGCAATTTGCCTTTGGTCAATGGTTAATGCAGACCTTTGATATCCGTCTAGTGTTTAGTTTTGCCGGTTTGGTCATCGGTTCAGTGATCTTCAGTTTGCCATTTATGGTGCAGCCGATACAGTCTGGTTTACAGAACCTGCCATTCTCCTTGGTCGAGGCATCACGTACTTTGGGTAAGTCGGATAGCTATACTTTATTTCACGTGCTGCTACCGAATATTAAATCCACCTTACTGACAGGGGTGGTGCTCAGTTTTGCGCACACCATCGGTGAGTTTGGGGTGGTACTGATGATAGGCGGGAATATTCCTGGGGTGACCAGGGTTGCTTCTATCGCGATTTATGACGAGGTGGAAAGTCTCAACTATGGCGTGGCGCATTTTTATGCCATGGTCTTGTTTGCCGTCAGCTTTGCGGTCTTGTTGATGGTGTACACGGGCAAGCGTCGTTACCTGCAAATTTTTTTGCGCTAATTGATCAGAGAATGCTAGAACTTTCACTTCAAAAACAGCTGCGCAGTGCCACTGGCGAGATGATGCTTGATGTGCAAATACGTCTGGAATCGCGCGCGTTTGCCAGCTTGTTCGGACCCTCAGGCGCAGGCAAGACGACGATATTGCGCATGCTGGCAGGATTGACCCAGCCAGATCATGGCAGCATCGTAGTCGATGGCGTCACCTGGTTTGATGACGGGAGTGCAGGCAAAAAGATTAATCTGCCACCGCAACAGCGCTCCATTGCTTATGTGTTTCAGGACTACGCTTTATTTCCCAATTTGTCGGTGCGTGGCAACGTGGCGTATGGCGCTTCCAAAGAACAATCTGCATGGGTAGATAGCTTATTGGACATGACAGGTTTAAGTGAATTGCACGACCGCTTGCCACAGACTTTGTCGGGAGGGCAAATGCAGCGCGTAGCACTGGCGCGTGCGCTGGCGCGCAAGCCAAAATTATTGCTGTTGGATGAGGCGCTGTCAGCACTCGATGGCGCCATGCGTTCGCAACTGCAAGATGAATTATTGCGCTTGCATCAGGAATGCGGTTTGACCACGCTCTTGGTGAGTCATGATGTGGGGGAAGTCTTCAAATTGTCACGGCAGGTGATACAGCTGGAAAGAGGTAAGGTATTACGTGTTGGATCACCGGCAGCAGTTTTCTTGCAGCAGCGCGTACAGGGCAAACTCAATTTACGTGCACAGGTCTTGGCGATACGCAGGGAAGAAGTGATTTATGTCCTGTCGCTTTTAATCGGACAAGATATTGTGGAAATTATTGCAGCAGAAGATGAGGTATTGGGACTTAAAATAGGCGATGGTATTTCAATCTCGACCAAGGCGTTCAGCCCTTTGATTTTCAGGAATGAATAATCGGGAAGGGCAACTTGCGGTACAAATGCTGAAAAATATCTCGCCGCAGAGGCGTAGAGGGCGCAGAGAAAACATTGTTCCTCTGCGCCCTTTTCGGCAGTGAGATTTATTCTGGTGTCAATCCCATAACATGCGAGAAGCCACCGTCAACGTAAGTAATTTCACCGGTAATGCCGCTGGCCAAAGGTGATAGCAAGAAAGCCGCAGTATTGCCAACTTCTTCTATTGTCACATTACGGCGCAAGGGCGCATGTTCCGCGACGAAGCCCAATAGTTTGCTGAAGTCTTTGATGCCGCTGGCAGCCAGAGTCTTGATCGGGCCGGCCGAGATGCCGTTGACACGTATGCCTTTCTTGCCTAGGTTCTCAGCCAGATAACGTACGCTTGCCTCTAACGACGCCTTGGCTAAACCCATGGTGTTGTAATAGGGAATCGCGCGGATTGCACCCAGATAAGATAAGGTCAGTACAGAAGAATCTTCACGTAACATCGGCAACGCCGCTTTAGTCATCGCCGGGAAACTGTATGCCGAAATATCATGCGCGATTTTGAAGGCTTCACGCGAGAAACCATCAAGGAAATCACCGGCAATCGCTTCACGCGGGGCAAAGCCAATGGCGTGGACTAAGCCATCTAATTGATCCCAATGCTTGGCCAGGTCAGTAAATACTGCTTCGATCTGCTCATCGCTGGCGACGTCACAATCAAAAATCAGGTCGCTACCAAATTCCTTGGCAAAATCCGTAATCCTGTCCTTGAAGCGTTCTCCGACATAGGTAAATGCCAGTTCGGCACCTTCACGCTTACAAGCCTGTGCAATACCGTAAGCAATAGAGCGGTTGGATAACAAACCGGTGATGAGAATTTTTTTGCCTTGCAGAAATGCCATGTTAACTCCAAGTATTAACGCATTGTCCATGTGGCTTACCGGCTGACAAGCCATTTAATAAGCGCAAAGATCGTGCGTTAAGGGTTTTATGCTGTTGTTGTAACCATTTGGGGGCGTTTGAAATTAGAACGTTTCCTCAATAGGTCGGAATTGTAGAGGCTCAAACACAAACGGGCAAATATTAAAATAAATTATTGTGCGATTGCCCAATCTGACACTTTCTAAACATTGAAAATAAAAATAATTTGAATTTGAATTTGGCATTAAGAGCTCTAGTTAGTAGTTAAAGTACAAATTCCTAATTTTATTATTCATATTTTTGAACTTTTTTAATTGTCACAAACGAAATTAAAATTTTTCTTTAGATTGCTTTTAGCTAGATTGCGAGAACTTTTTTTGGTATTTAATTAAGCATACAAAATAATAGTTGCTCTAGTAACAGATTTAACAATATTGTGACATTTTATTGTTGCGATGCACAATCAAAATGTCACTTCCATTCAACAGTTTATTTGTGGCAAAATACGGCTTGGTTTTTGAGAGCGCAAAAAAGTGAGAATAAAATTTTGCTCAAAATAGTGCTGGTGACCTGTACTTCAATAAAAACTTGGTACTCAATTTAATTTGTCGTTAAAATAGAGGTCTAATTCTAAACTGATATAAATCAGTGAGAATCGCTGTTAATGTTGGGTTGTACGGCTCAGCGGTTTTGCTGGCGTGTAAAAATGCTTGACCTAATGGATGGGTTTATTTATTCGAAATTTAGGGTAAATATGCGGCGCAAACGGAAACTGGGGCATATATTCACGTATATTGTTCATTAAGTCTTATTTATTTGATGTGCTAATCTGCTAACGTGGTGTATCTTGTATCTTGTAGTTTGATTGTGCGTTTGCTTTTTGTTGGCTCATCACATATGTAATCTTTCGTCCGTGTGCAGCTTTTTGTAAATTGTTGGGGTTTTGGAGGAACAAGTATGGATTTTTCAGGACGCGAGCCAGAACCGGGTAAAAAATTTGCCGGGATAGGTCTTGTAATTGTATTTCACGTGGCTTTGGTCTATGGGTTGATCAATGGTGGTGCAGCTCATATTAAGGCGGCCTTCCAGAAACCTTTGGAAACAAAGATAGTTGAGGAGGTAAAACCACCACCGCCTCCGCCAGATACGCCACCACCGCCGCCACCGAAATTGTTGACGCCGCCACCACCGTTTATTCCTCCTCCGGAAGTTCAGGTGCAGCAGCAGGCTCCGTCACCAAATGCGATTGCTACGGTGTCAAATGTTAGACCGGATAGTAATGTATTACCAAAAGCGGTTGCACCAGTTGTTTCTGCTCGGCCAGCAGGTCCTTCGATAGTTCCTGCTGTAATTAACTTTGAGCAAGCTGGCTGTAAGCCAGAATATCCAAGGGCTTCGCTTCGTAATGAAGAGACAGGTACAGTTGTATTGTCTGTAGTTACTGGCGCAGATGGTTCTGTGACTGATGTTAAAATTGATAAGTCTAGTGGTTTTAGAGGCTTAGACAATGCAGTGCGTACCCAATTGTTGTCGGGTTCGTGCAAAAATAAACCTGGAACGGTTGATGGTACTCCACAAGCAACCACGACTAAGGTGCAATACGTTTGGAAGCTTGATTAAAACAAGGCCAACAAGTAGCAAAGTAAGAGACAGAACGTTTTATTCAACACCAACGTAAGTATTACTAAATTCATTTTTAAAGGAAGTATCTACATGAAAACCCGCGCTAAATTAAGCACATTCCTGGCGGCAGTACTTTTTGCACTGACAGCCTCTATTGCAACTACTCCAGTATTTGCGGCTGAAGCAGACGCTTCTGCTCCAGCTACAGAAGCTGCAGCACCAGCAGCAGCGCCAGCAGCCGAAGCCCCAGCTGTTGATGCAGCAGCGCCAGCTGCCGCAGTAAAAGAAGTTTCAAACCCATACGGTATGGAAGCCTTGTTAAAAGGTGGTGACGTAGTCGCACAAGGTACTTTGCTGGTTATGGCAATTATGTCCATGGGTAGCTGGTATATCCTGATTACTAAGATCATTGATCAGGTAAAACTGTCCGGCCAAGCTAAAGAAGCAAGCAAGTTTTGGAAAGCTTCTAGCGTAGGTGCTGGCATCAGCAGCCTGAAAGAAGGTAGCCCATTCCGTTTCATCGCTGAAGCAGCCGTTAGTTCGACTCAGCATCACGAAGGCGCGTTGCTAGAACAAATCGATTTGAATTCTTGGGTGACAATGTCTATCCAGCGTTCGGTTGATAAAGTTCAAAGCCGCTTGCAAGATGGTTTGGCGTTCTTGGCGACAGTTGGTTCAACTGCTCCATTCGTCGGTTTGTTCGGTACAGTTTTGGGTATTTACCATGCATTGACACAGATCGGTGCTTCTGGTCAAGCGTCTATCGATAAAGTTGCTGGTCCAGTTGGTGAAGCGTTGATCATGACTGCAATTGGTCTTGGCGTTGCTGTTCCTGCTGTTCTTGGTTACAACTTTGTTGTTCGTCGTAATAAGAGCTGCATGGAAGAAGTTCGTGCTTTCGGCGCTGACTTGCACTCTGTTGTTTTGTCAGGTGCAATGAGTAAAGCAGCTGCAAACACAGGTAAAAAAGTAGCTTAATCTTTTAGATTAGCCGAAATAGAATCAGTTTCTCCTCCTCTCACTTATAGCCTTTCGAGGCTGTAAGTAAGAAGAGGAATTTAGAGTTCACAGAAGAGAATACATTATGTCAATGTCAATGGGCAATGATGGCGACGGTGAAGACGAAGTCAATAGCACCATCAATACCACCCCTCTGGTGGATATTATGTTGGTATTGTTGATCATCTTCCTGATCACATCACCTGTAGTCCTCAATACGATTAAAGTTAAGCTTCCTGCTGAGACCAATGTAATTTATGTCACCAAACCAGAAAATATCACTCTGACGATTAATAAAGAGGGAGATATGTACTGGAACGGCGGACATAAAGCGTTGGCAGGAACAGACGAGCTATTCGAGAAAATGAAGGCAGTGGCAGTACTTATACCTCAGCCTGAAGTTCATATTCGTGGCGATCAAAATACTCGTTATGAGTTTGTGGGTAAAACTATTCTCACAGTCCAACGTGCTGGAATAGCGAAGGTCGGCTTCATCATTGAGCCACCGTCCAAAACTTAAAAAGGAAATCCTATGAGTATGGCTGCTCCTAGCTCGAGTTCGAGCGAACCAGAAGTAATGATGGAAATGAATATGACGCCGTTGATCGACGTTATGTTGGTGCTGATTATTATGTTGATTATCACCATCCCTGTTCAGAATCATTCCATTAATTTGAACATGCCGACCAATTCGCCACCACCATTGGTTCATGTTGATCCGATTGTGAAAACTATCGACGTTGATTTTGATGGCACAATTTCGTGGGATGGCGAAGTGATGACGCTTCAAGTTTTGGAGACTAAGTTAACCGCTGTTGCGGCAACGAAGGATCAACCAGAGGTGCATTTGCGACCAAATAAATTGGTTGCCTATAAGTCTGTTGCTGCTGTCATGGCGATGGCTCAGCGACTTGGTGTGACTAAGATTGGTATGGTTGGAAATGAGCAGTTTTTGAACCAATAATTTTGGACTGCTTCAATTTCAAAAATTAAGGTATCATAAAACGGCAGGGTATTCCCTGCCGTTTTCATATGCATAGCGCTATCGTGGATCATATCGTGGATGAAATGAAGTTGCGATTGTCTACGATGATCTGTAGTTATTTAGTTTATAAAATTTATTGATTGAGAGATCAAAATATGAAACCACTTCGTATGTCACGCCTTGCCGTTATTATTGCAGCTATCGGTTTTTCGGCTGCACCAGAAATGTTGAATATTGCAGCTAACACAGCGTTTGCGCAAGAAGCCATGCGCCCAGAAGTTGGCAAGATTGTTCAGGCAGCTGGCGAATTGTATAAAGCAAAAAAATATAAAGATGCGCTCACCAAACTGCATGATACCGACAGTGTAAGCGGCAAGACACTCAACGAAAATTTCACTATTGAACGCATGCGTTTATCGATTGCTTCAGCTGCCGGGGATAATGACGCGGTCATTCGCGCTGCCGAATCTGTAGTCGCTGCAAATAAACTTGCCGGAAAAGATCAGTTGCAACTGATACAGGTATTGGCGAATGCCTATTATAAGGCGGGAAATTACGCAAAAGCCTCACAGGCTTATGGCCGTTATTTTTCAGAAGGCGGAACTGATGCGTCTTTGAGACCATACATGATTCATGCAATGTCCCAAGGTGGTGACAATGCTAAGGCAATGAAGGAAGTAAAAGCGGATTTGGCTGCAGATGAGAAAGCAGGGCGCACACCTAGTCTGGCAAATCTGGAATTTTACGCGAATGCAGCTTTAAAACAGAATGATAAAGTCGGTTACGCCAGTGCCCTAGAAAAGCTGGTTTCATTTCACGGTAAAAAAGAATATTGGGTAAATCTCTTGAATAGCGTAGAAAGAAAACCAGGTTATTCACAGCGCTTGTCTTTGGATTTATTTCGTTTGAAATTGGCGGTAGGACAAGTCACTAAAACTAATGATTTTATGGATATGTCGCAGTTGTCCTTACAGGGTGGATTCCCGGTCGAGGCAATCAAAATTATTGATCAAGGCTTTAAATCAGGTGCTTTAGGTACTGGCAATGAAACTGCGCGTCATAATCGTTTGCGTGATCTAGCAAATAAGACATTGGCCGAAACAGTAAAAACTCAAGCAGCGAATGAGTCTGAAGCCAGCAAGAGCAGAGACGGAAATGCTTTAGTCAATCTTGGTTACGCCTACGTTACAGCTGGTCAATTCGATAAAGGAATTGCGATGATGGAACAAGGTATCGCCAAAGGTGAAATTAAGTACGAAGATGATGCGAATTTACATCTGGGAATGGCTTATTTGCAAGCAGGCAAAAAATCAAACGCGATCAAGATTTTGAAATCTGTGCAAGGCAAAGACGGTACTGGAGATTTGGCGCGTTACTGGCTGATTTTTGCAAATCAGGCTAAGGCATAAGTAGAAAATATTTCCAGTAACAGCAGATTCATTTAAAACAAAGGGCGCAGATTTTTGATCTGCGCCCTTTGTTTTATCGATTGAAATTGTAAGACTCGATGTTTTTAACCCTGATGCTTTTTGCCCATTTTGCTTGTTTTGGCATGTGCAAGCAACGATTTGTGCGATTTATTTCGAGTTGGGCTGACGGGCAATTGCACTTGCAATGACTGGCCTGCTATTAGCGTGTCGCGTTTAAGATGATTCCAGTTTCTTAATTGTGTTATCGATACTTTGTATCGTTTAGCTATTGTGCTTAAATTGTCATTCCTTCCTACTTTTACATTGAGCTGCCTGGTATTGGGTGACGCCTTCTCTATTACTAACTGCGCTTTTTCTGCGATTTCGGCCGAAATATCATGATCCGGTGATTTTGCCGATTTTGGTATCAGCAGGGTTGATCCCGATTTAACCATCATCTTGGCAGGAATCGTATTTGCCTCGCGAAGAATATCCGGCTTTACGCCAAGACGATTAGCCAATGATTCGATTCGTTCAGTCTTGTTGACAAGATGGGTGGACCAAGAGGATAGAGGGCCGCGCCATTTGTCTAAATTCTCTTTGAATAATACCGCGTTGTCAGTTGGTAGTAATATTTTGGTGTTGTTGCTACCAGTAATAACTGGCCGATTAAATTGCGGGTTTAGCGCAGTAAATTCGCCTAAACTGAGTTCAGCTAATTTTGCAGCAACTCTTACATCAATATCGCGGGTTTTTTCAACACTAACAAAATACGGTAAATTATCTAGTTTTGGCAGCTCAATATTGAATTGCTCTGGGTGCCCGATAATATTTTTTACGGCCTGTAATTTCGGCAGATAATTTTTTGTTTCGGTCGGCATTAAGGTCGATAAACTATTGAAGTCTATCGGTAATCCCAAGGCCTGTTGTTTTTTGATTGCTCTTTGTACCGAGCCTTCCCCCCAATTGTACGCAGCCAATACTAGTTGCCAGTCACCGAAAATTCCATATAGCCGTTCCAAATAATTGAGGGCGGCATCAGTTGAATCGAGAACGCCACGTCTGTCATCCTTAAATATATTTTGCTTGAGATTAAAATCATGGCCAGTTGCAGCCATAAATTGCCACATGCCAGACGCTTTTGCAGTTGAGATCGCTTGTGGATTAAATGCTGATTCGATAAAGGGAAGCAAGGCAAGTTCGGTGGGCATGCCACGTTTTTCAAGTTCTTCGACAACGTGAAAGAGATATCTAGAGCCTCGTTGCACGGTTCTCTGTATGTAATCAGATCGTGAGCTATACCAGACGATCTGTTGTGAAACTAGTTGATTTTCCAGATCGGGGATGGCGTAGCCATTGCGTATCCTGCACCAAAGGTCGGTTTCTTTAATTAACAATTCTACCGACGGTATTTCTTCAACGATCGATGAAGTCAAATTGTTGTTGATTACAATATTCGAAGGTACTGTAAGAGTTAAAGTCGCCGGTTCCTCAGCGTATGCAAAATGCGGTGTAATCCAGCATAAAAGAGCAGATGCAATGAGCGGGGAAATATTATCGCGAAATCGTGTCATAGGCCAAAAATATGTGGTCGACATGATCGACTTGGATTAAGAGAACATAGGAGTGTACGTAAGTGTTATTTCGGGCGTCAAGTTAAATATCCGGCAATTGAAAATGGCTTGCTGACTATCGTGAAAATATTGTTGTTTGATACAACACACCATAAAAACTTGGCGATGCACATTACTAACGATGCGCATCGTCACTTTATTGTGATTAGCCACCCATGCAAAAAGCGTTTAATTTATTTCCATCAAGATCTCGGAAATATGCTGCATAGAAGCCGCCTTCACCGCGTGGGCCTGGTGCGCCTTCATCTGTTCCACCTAGTTCCAATGCTTTTTTGTGTAGTGCATTTACTTTGGCAGAGCTATCCACCACCAAAGAAACCATGACACCGTTACCTACGGTCGCTGGTTTGCCATCGAAAGGCTTGATAATACCTAGCGAAGGTTGCGTAGGGCTGACTGCCCACGCGATAAATCTATCCGATTCCATAAAACGTTTGGCGCCAATTTCCGCCAGTAATGCATCGTAAAAAGCCGCTGCGCTATCGTATTGATTTGTACCTAATGTGACGTAACCTATCATGACACTTTCCTTATAAAACAATGGGAATTATCTAAGAATAAATCTGACCAGATCAAATATTGTGCCATAGCTTTTCTAGGTTTTGAATGACTACTCAAAAGTATTGAATTGCAAAGAGGCAAGATTTGCATAAATTCCTCCCTGCGCAACTAAGGATGTATGTGTTCCTGTCTCAACAATATGACCGTGTTCCATCACAATAATCCGGTCAGCGCGTTTTACAGTGGCAAGCCGGTGCGCAATGATAAGTGTGGTACGTCCTTGCATTGCAACTTCTAGTGCGCCTTGAACCAGTCGCTCAGATTCAGCGTCCAACGCGCTTGTGGCTTCGTCTAACAACAGTAAAGGAGGGTTTTTTAACAAGGCACGAGCAATCGCGATACGCTGGCGTTGACCGCCCGATAGGCGTACTCCGCGTTCACCTAAGAAAGAATGATAGCCTTCAGGTAAGCGCTCGATAAATTCATGCGCAGCGGCCATTTTTGCAGCTGCAATGACTTCTGCATCCGTGGCATCGGCTTTACCGTAGCGAATGTTCTCCATTGCATCTGCAGAAAAAATGACGGTATCTTGTGGTACGACGCCTATTGTGTCGCGCAGCACATGTAAATCCAATTCTCGAATATTTACGCCATCTAGGCGAATCATACCTTGCTGTGGATCGTAGAATCGCAGTAGCAATTGAAAGAGAGTGGTTTTTCCGGCACCGGAAGAGCCGACCACCGCCACAGTTTCGCCCGGCGTAATATCCAGCGATAAATGCGCTAGCGCTGACGTGTCTGGCCGGGACGGGTAATGAAAATTAATGTCGGATAAGCTCAGTCTCGCACCGCTGGCGGTCCGCGCCGGTAAAGATGATGGCGATGCGGGTGACTGTATTGGTGACTCTACAGACATCAGTTCAAGCAGGCGCTCAGTCGCACCGGCGGCGCGTTGCGCTTCTCCCATGACTTCAGAGAGTGCGCCAATCGCACCGGCGACGATGGATGCATAAAGGATGAATTGCCCGAGCTCACCGCCGCTCATTTTGTTTTGCATCACTTCGTGTGCACCTAGCCAGAGTACGAAAACAATCGCACCGAAAACTAAAAGTATGACTAAAACCGTCAATAGAGAGCGTGCCCGTATCCGGCGCATCGCCGTTTTAAAAGCGTTTTCAACTGAAGTCGAAAAGCGTCGTGCCTCGATAGGTTCATGGGTGAATGCTTGAACTGTCGGCATGGCGTTAAGAATTTCGCCCGCCATGGCAGATGCATCAGCGATTCGGTCCTGCGAATCGCGCGACAATTTCCGCACGCGTCGGCCAAAGAAAACGATAGGCAATACCACTGCGGCGAGCAATATAATGATGATGGAAGAGAGTTTAGGGCTGGTAACAAACAGCATCACCAGGCCACCCATAAACAGCAACATATTGCGCAAAGCCATAGAGATGCTGGTGCCAACCACCGCTTGTATCAGGGTAGTATCGGTAGTCAGGCGCGACAACACTTCACCGGTCTGGGTGGTTTCAAAAAACTCCGGACTTTGCGTGACCACATGTGAGTACACCGCATTACGAATGTCCGCCGTGACACGTTCACCGAGCCAGGACACCATATAAAAACGTGAAGCCGTGGCAAGGCCAAGGATGACTGCTACGCCAAAAAGTGCCAGGAAGGTTGCGTCGACGTGTTGGATGTTGCGCTCGCTGCCGCCAAAGCCAAGATCTATCATCTGGCGAAAAGCGTAAGGGATTGTCAGGGTGGCACATGCCGCTACAACTAGAGCAATTCCAGCAAGTAGAAATTGACGTTTATACGGTAGTAAAAAAGGGATTAAACCCTTTAGTGTGGAAATGCTGCTTTTGGGCGTGCTAGGTGTAGTCATGAACTTGGGGCTAGGTTGAGTGCTGTAAAATGGGGCTTTGATGCAATGTGCCGTATTGTGTCAGGTTTTAAGCAATATGGGGCTAAGTGTTCAATTTGCTATAGCAAAAGATCGATACTCCATCAACCGTCAACAAAAAACATTGCTCATGCGTTAACTGACCTCTTAATTCATCTTTAATAAAGTAAACTATGTTATCGATTTCTAGCCTGAGTTCAAAGGTACTCCTGGTCTGCATCAGCAGTTTGCTGTTGGCAAGCTGTCAAAGTACCAGAGTCCGTGTCAATGATTGCAAAGCGGGTGATTGGGGAGTCATTGGCAATAAGGATGGCGACCAGGGGTTTGATCTTCGATACGAAGAACGCAGAAAATTTTGTGCTGATATCGATGACGTCAAAATTAATGCGGATTCTGTGAATAATTATCGGGCAGGATGGGAGCAGGGCAATTTTCAATATTGGCTGCGCTTGGGCACACAAGATGGCACAGCGGCAAAACCGATTTCTCATTTCACCGAGCAAACAACTTCTGATACGATTAAGAAAAACCATACACCGTTAAATCAACATGCTTACCAGCAAGGTTGGATAGCTGGAAATGCCAATTACTGGCGCGGTCTCGGTGATCAAGATGGCCTTGCAGGACATCCG
This sequence comes from Undibacterium sp., assembly GCA_025359635.1. Lineage (GTDB taxonomy): Bacteria > Pseudomonadota > Gammaproteobacteria > Burkholderiales > Burkholderiaceae_D > Undibacterium. The sequence continues at coordinate 12,247 of JANYFV010000173.1, forward strand.
GCAAGTATGGAGAATGCCAGAGCGAACGAAGGGTTGCAGATAGGTTTTAATCGCCTTAGTTATTTAGACGGCTGGCAGTCAGGCAATCAAGCCTATTGGACCCATCTCGGTTACCTGGATGCGCATGATGGTCGCGCTGACACTGAATTCAAACAGCACGCATTAGTTGCGCAACGCGAAGGCGTGCAATTGCGCGAAGATGCGTATCGCGCGGCGTGGAATCTAGAAATTATCGAATACTGGAAACGCCTGGCCTGGGACGATGCTACGCAAGGGAGAGACGTCAACACCAGACGCGCCGACGCGAAGAACCGCGGGGTAAAATTTTCTGAAATTGAATACACGCAAATGTGGCAGCAACGTTTGCAGAAATATTGGCTGGATGTTGGAAATGAAGATGGTTATGGCAAACCAAATTTGCTAGAGGAGAGAATGGCGAACGCGCGAAAAGATAATGTGTTCATTATTCCGCAAACTCGCGACATCTATCAGCAGGCGTGGGCGGAGCAAAATCTCCGTTACTGTAATCTGGATAATGCATTTTCTTACGGGCAGCATAATCATAGAATGGCGATAGAGGTCTGCGCTGCCAATCAGCAAAATAAGCTGCGTTACGCCTGGGAAAGTGGACGCGACTACGAAATCATATCGCAGAAGCAAAGATATCAGCATGAAGAGATGCAACGATTGGCCGATCGCCGTAGCGATGCTGAAAATCGTTTAGGTCGAATCGAAAGAGAGATGAAACACGATCAGGAAAATAAAAACCGTGTTCTCAACGCCGAGACCACTGCGATTGATAGCAAACGTGAACATGAAAAACGGGAATTGAGAGATTTTTTGCGCAGAACGGAAAGAGAATTTGAGGATCTGCGCCAGTGGGATTTCAGGTATGAGCAACAGCTATTGCAAATAAAACGAGATATCTATTTGCGTTGAGAAATACATTGAGAAAAAAATCTAGAAACTCGTCATTCCAAAACGCATATCTCTTTCGGGTAAGTCCAGTTCAAGTATTTCGGGAAAAAGATCTGGCTGATTATCTTCCACCACTGGTTCTTCAACCACGACCTGATTTCGCCCCCCTTGTTTAGCTAGGTACATGGCCGTATCCGCACGTGAGAATAACTCCAGTACAGATTCGCCAGGAATGTATTGTGTAACACCGATAGATACGGAGACACCGTGTTCCAGTGCGTCGTCCCATGGGAAGTGTTCAACCTCACCGCGAATTCTTTCTGATGTGTTGAGAGCAGGAAGTAAAGACGTATTTGGGAAAATGAGTAAAAATTCTTCACCTCCATAGCGTCCAAAAATATCTTCAGAACGAACATTTTCTTGCGCAATACGTGAAAATAGTCGTAAAACTTCATCGCCACCGAGATGCCCGAGTTCGTCATTGATTTTTTTGAAGTGGTCCAGATCAATAACAGCCAGACATAGTGGCGACGAATTTTCATCGGCTATTTGTTTTTGTTCCTCCAGCGCGGCCACCATATAACGCCGGTTGAAGCAATCAATTAAAACATCCCGTTTGGCATCCGCTTGAATATATTTTATTTTTCGACTGGCTTTACGCAAGATCCGATTCAGATGCTGTATTTTATTTATCTGAAAAATAAATAAAGGTAAAGTGAATAACAATACAAGGAAGTGCATCACTTCCAACTTCAACAGTGCCGGATTATGCCATTGTCGGTAATGAAGAAAAATGACAATTCCAAAGCCGAATAGAGTACACCCTACAAGAGTTGATAAAGTATGCGTTCGAACCCGGTACATCGCGTACGCAATTGCGATAAAGGCAAATGGCGTGAAGATTATTTGTGTGGCCGGGTCGAGATAAAATGCGACGAGCATATAGCAAAATGCCACAATGATGATAGGCAGTTTTAACCGCTGTTCATGAAAGTGAATGTTGAACTTAGCTTTGAAAATAATCAAGAAACTGATCATGCCAAACGCGATCAAACCAGCAAGTGTTTGCAAGGTCGATTTTTGCACCAGGCCCATTTTATAAAAAATGAAATTGCACAAGAAATACGTGGCAATCAAGGTGCTGGCAATTAGCCATTTCTCAGGAATGGTGCGTTTGGCTGGCCTGGTTGAATTTTCAGACTGGCGACGCGGCTTTGATTCTCCTGATGCGGAGTCAGTGGGCATGGTCTCATCGAAATCCATTAACGTATCCGTTAACGGAAAAAAATCGGAATTTGAACTTGCTTGTTTGTTACGCCAAAATAACATTGAGATGAGCAATTAGATGAGCAAAAGAAAGCCAAAAAAAGTTGATGCAGATGGTAACACGTAGTATTAGTTCAATCATCAAGCAAATTGATGAAGCTCTTTTGGGAGTCTCTTTTTCGAACAATAATTTAATCGCGCAATTATATTGCTAATTAGCTAAAAATTGAAATCGAATTTGAAATTGAGTGTTACTAAATTGCTCGTGTGAAAACCTCCTTTATTTCTCCGCCAAGTTCACAATCTCGCATAAGCCCTATATAATCTCGCTACTTGATCGGGAGAGCGCAGCTTCCCATACTGCCGCCGAAGGGGCTAATACCCAAAAAACTCTCAGGCAAAAGGACCGATCAACGGGGTAGCGGTAATGCCCCTTACTCTGGAGAGCGGTAGCAGCCTCAGTATTCGTATGTGCCGGACTACCCACCGAAGGTGCGACGGAATTTTTTTATCCGTAATCTCTCAGGTACCAGGACAGAGGGGTCAGCGATTTCATCGCGGGTAGCGTATTTGCGCTGCTTGTGTTGGGTCGTCCCTTTTATTCTGGTAATGAGGATCTCATGACGCAAGCTCTTAAAATAACTCCCCTTAACGCCGCACATCGGGCCTCTGGAGCCAAGATGGTCGATTTTGGCGGCTGGGATATGCCTGTCAACTACGGTTCACAAATCGAAGAACATCACGCTGTGCGCACTGATTGCGGCATGTTCGATGTCTCGCATATGTGTGTGGTTGATCTGCGTGGTGAAAATGTTCGTGGTTTTTTGCGCGGTCTGGTAGCAAATAACGTCGATAAACTTCAAGTCTCTGGCAAGGCACTGTATTCCTGCATGCTGAAACCTGAAGGCACAGTCATCGACGATCTGATCATTTATTTTTTCAACGAAAACT
>JANYFV010000184.1 GCA_025359635.1 Undibacterium sp.
TTAGGATTTCAGCTGGAGAATCTTGAGGGCGAGACTAAGAAATATTTACCATTGAATCCGCCTATTTTTGGCGTAGATGATATTACTGACCGTAGTGAGAAATTTCTGGCAACAGAAATCGTCCGTGAAAAATTATTTCGCTTTGTCGGTGACGAACTACCTTATACAAGTACAGTATTGATTGAGAAGTTTGAGCAAGAGGGTAATTTGCGCCGTATATTTATTGCTATTCTTGTAGAACGCGATGGCCATAAACAAATGGTGATTGGGAACAAAGGCGCACGCCTTAAAGATATTTCGACGCAATCTCGCCAGGATATGGAGAAATTATTTGGTGGGCCAGTGTACCTTGAAATTTGGATCAAGGTTAAGTCTGGTTGGGCGGATAATGAAGCAGGTTTGCGCGCTTACGGCTACGAATAATCAAGCTATGACTGAGCAGGTTACCGACCTGAGTATTGAACCTTTGCTTATATCAGAAGTAAGCAATCATCGGGTTGAGCGCCAGGCTGAAACTCAGACTGAATCTCAGACTCCAATTCAATCCATCGCATCAGGTCAACGGCCAAAACTGGCCAAAAGAGTAGCATCCAAAGAAATTCGTGTTTCTAGTCAGCCAGGCTTTGTGCTGCATTCCTATCCTTATAAAGAAACTAGTCTGTTGGTCGATGTTTTTAGTCGGGATCATGGACGCATTATGTTGGTCGCTAAAGGTGCAAAGCGACCGCATTCGCAGTTACGTAATGCATTGCAAACCTTCCAACCATTAAGTATGAACTGGAGCGGTAAGTCAGAGATTCGTACACTGAGTTCGGCCGAGTGGGTGGGTGGAATGTTACCGCTCGAAAAATCCGCATTGCTATGTGGATTTTATTTGAACGAACTGCTTGTAAAATTCTTGCTCAGGGATGAGCCTTACCCAATTTTGTTCGATCTTTATGTGTCGACGCTCAATCAGTTGGCACATAATGAACCAGCACCTATCGTCCTAAGAAAATTTGAACTTGGTTTGTTACGTGCGTCAGGCCTGGTTGGAGATATTACTTATTGCAATTTAACGAAGAAAAAAATCGTTAGCGATATTTTGTATACATTTAACCCGGAGAATGGCGTTCGACCCATACAAGGCAAAGAAAAAATGCCTCATGTGCTTGGGCAAACCTTGTTGGATATGCATGACGGTGAATATCTAGATCAGACAACTCAGATGCAAAGTAAAATGTTGATGCGTTTTTTATTGGCACATCATTTACATGGAATTCCTCTCAATACTAGACAAATTCTCATTGACCTGCAAAAGTTATGAACATACATCAACAATCTCAACTAATCGATCTCGGTATTAATATTGATCATGTCGCGACTTTACGCAATGCCCGTGGTACGTTTTACCCCGACCCACTTCAAGCGGCATTGTTGGCTGAGGAAGCTGGGGCGGATTGCATTACGCTACACATGCGAGAAGATCGCCGTCACATCAAAGATGCAGACGTCGAAAGGATTCGCCCGAAATTAGTAACGCGAATGAATTTGGAGACGGCCGTCACGCAAGAAATGCTTGATTTTGCCTGTCGTATTAAGCCTCAGGACGTTTGTCTGGTGCCAGAACGAAGAGAGGAATTGACTACCGAGGGTGGTCTCGATGTTATTAAGTATTTTTCTCAAGTGAAGGCTGCAGTAAAGCAATTGCAAGCCGAGGGCATTAGAGTCAGCCTTTTTATTGATGCCGATACAAATCAGATTCAGGCGGCCGCCGAATCAGGTGCCACTGTCATTGAAATTCATACTGGACGATACGCTGATGCAGAAGAAAATCTAGTGCAAGAACTGGAGTTAAATCGGGTTCGATCCGGTGTTTTTGAAGGCGTAAAACGAGGCTTGAAAGTGAATGCCGGGCATGGCTTGCATTACACCAACGTACAGTTGATTGCTGCCATTCCCGAAATCGCCGAACTAAATATTGGTCACGCTATCGTCGCACAGGCCATTTTTGTCGGATGGGAAAAAGCTGTCAGTGATATGAAAGCAATCATGGTAAAAGCAAGACTTTCTGCCAAATGATTTTTGGTGTTGGCACAGATATTGTCCAGATTTCTCGCGTCGAAAATGCGGTAAAGAAAAACGATGGTCGATTTGCTGAGAAAATACTTGGGGCCGATGAACTCATCATTTATGGCGAGCGCAAAGCCAGGTCGGAGGCTCGCGGGTTGAAATTTTTAGCCACACGATTCGCCGCAAAAGAGGCATTTTCTAAAGCACTTGGTTTGGGCATGAAAATGCCAATGACCTGGCAATCACTGCAAATTTTAAATGAGCCTGACGGGGTGCCAACCGTGCTCGCCAACGGACATTTATTGGCATGGATGAATGAACGGGGTTTAAGCGCGCGCGTTTCGATGTCAGATGAAGTTGAATATGCAGTGGCCTTTGTTATCATAGAACGAATACTGCCAATTCCCATCGATTCCCATCGCTTGACATGACTGCAATACCTGATCCGGATGCGCGCGCGTTGGTACTCGATACGGTTGCCAAACTTCCTAATTTGCCAGGTGTTTATCGCTATTTTGATGCGCAAGAAAATGTCTTGTATGTAGGCAAAGCACGCGACCTGAAAAAGCGTGTTTCAAGTTATTTTCAGAAGACGTTGAGCAGCCCACGTATTGCAATGATGGTGGAAAAAATTTCACGCTTGGAAACAACCGTCACGCGCAGCGAAGCAGAAGCATTGATATTGGAAAATAACTTAATCAAAGCGCTGCGACCACGTTACAACATATTATTTCGCGACGATAAATCTTACCCATACCTAAAAATTACGAATGAGCAGACGCCGCGCATGACCTATTATCGTGGCGCGGTCGATAAGAAACATCAATATTTTGGACCTTTCCCATCGGCTTGGGCGGTCAAAGAGTCGATGCAGTTGTTACAAAAAATTTTTCTGTTGCGGAGTTGCGAAGATAGTGTCTTTGCTAACCGTACTCGGCCATGTTTGCTGCATCAGATTCATCGCTGTAGTGCGCCTTGTGTCAATATTATTACACATGATGATTACTTGCTCGACGTTGAAAATGCATCCAAATTTTTGCGTGGCAGACAATCTGAAGTGATGCAAAGTCTTGAGTTGAAAATGCTTGCGTTTGCTGAGCAACTCAAATTTGAGCAAGCAGCGTTGGTGCGCAATCAGATGTCTGCACTGTCCAAAATTTTGCATCAACAAAGTATGGAAACCACTAATGAAAGTGATATTGATATTATCGCCGTGATAGTGGATGGTGGGCGCGCTTGCGTTAATCTGGCGATGGTACGGGGCGGGCGACATTTGGGCGACCGGGCGTATTTTCCGAGTCATGTTGAAGATGCGCAGGTGACTGCAGAAGAGCCAATAGAAGTAGAGGTTTTGTCGGCATTTTTGGCGCAACATTATGTGGATCAGTTTATTCCCTCGCAATTAATTCTGAACATAGAGTTCGACGCGCCTGACCTGATGATTGCTTTGATGGCGCAGTGTGGTCATCGTATTCACTGCTCTTTTCAACCTCAGGAGCAAAGACGAGCCTGGCTCGAAATGGCGATCAAAGGGGCGCAGCTTTCAATGGCGCGTATGCTATCGGAGCAAGGTTCGCAGCAAGCCCGTACGCGTGCTCTGATAAGTGCGCTAGATTTGGATATTCAAGACATCGATCAGTTGCGCATTGAGTGTTTTGACATTAGCCATACACAAGGCGAGGCGACGCAGGCATCTTGTGTGGTGTTTCATCATAATGCAATGCAAAATGGCGAGTATCGACGCTTTAATATCAACGGAATTACAGGTGGTGATGATTACGCAGCGATGCGTCAGGTGATCTGTCGTCGATATGAAAAAATGGCGAATGTTGAGACTATGGATAGTGTCGATACTGTTGAGCGAAAAGTCGATAGGATAATGCCCGATATTGTCTTAATTGATGGTGGGAAAGGGCAGGTAGAGGTTGCGCGGCAAGTGTTCGTTGAACTGGGTCTTGATACCGGTTTGATAGTTGGTGTGGCAAAAGGTGAAGGGCGTAAAGTTGGTTTGGAGACCCTAGTCTTTGTTGATGGACGAATGCCTAAAGAATTGGGTAAAGAGTCTGCTGCACTGATGTTAATTGCCCAGATTCGCGATGAAGCGCATCGATTTGCCATAACTGGTATGCGCGCCAAACGAGCAAAGACTAGGCAGGCATCGCAACTTGAAGAGATAGAGGGAGTCGGGCCTAAGCGGCGCCAACGTCTGCTGGTGCGTTTTGGAGGCTTAAAAGGTGTCGCGGATGCAAGCGTAGAGGATTTGATGGCGGTAGAGGGAATTTCGAAGCAACTAGCTGAAGAAATTTACAAACGGATGCGGTAATAACAATGAAAATTTTTGTATTTTTTTAATTTGTTTGTTGTCATGAGCAAGACCCAAATATAATGCAAAGATTCAAATGATAGACTGAAAAAAATGCCATTCAATTTTCCTATTTTACTTACCTGGCTGCGAGTGGCGCTCATCCCGCTGGTGATGGGTGTTTTCTATTTGCCGAAGTCCTGGCTTGGTCCATTTGAGCCGGGCGTGGCTTCTACAGCAGTGTTTATTGTAGCGGCGGTTACTGACTGGTTTGATGGTTTTTTGGCGCGACGCTGGAATCAAACTTCTGCGTTTGGCGCTTTCCTCGACCCTGTTGCGGATAAGTTGATGGTGGCGGGTGCTTTGCTAGTATTAATGGAATTTCGTCAGGTCGAATACATTGCGATTATTGCTTTTATTATTATCGGCCGTGAAATTACCATATCCGCATTACGTGAATGGATGGCACAAATCGGCGCATCCAAATCAGTAGCGGTAAGTTCATTAGGGAAAATTAAGACAGCGGCGCAGATGATTGCTATTCCTATGCTGCTGTTCGATAAAATGTTGTTCGGTATGATAGACACGCATTTTTGGGGGCAGATATTGCTGTGGATTGCAGCCTTATTGACGTTATGGTCGATGTTTTATTATCTACGTAAAGCTTGGCCTTTGATAAAAGAAAACGCAGGTCATTTGCCCTGATTTTGAGGATGAAAGTTGAGGTCGGGGCAATGCAGTTGAAACAAAATCTCTTGACAGCAGGGGCTGCTGATATATAATGTGCGCCTGTTGTTGATGCGGGAGTAGCTCAGTTGGTAGAGCGCAACCTTGCCAAGGTTGAGGTCGAGAGTTCGAGCCTCTTCTCCCGCTCCAGCTTTATTGGCGTTGCAAAAAGATGTAGATGTTTTTGATTGCGGGAGTAGCTCAGTTGGTAGAGCGCAACCTTGCCAAGGTTGAGGTCGAGAGTTCGAGCCTCTTCTCCCGCTCCAGTTTTGAAGGGAAGCAAAGCTTCCCTTTTTTATTACAGAGTTGTACCGCGTTTTTCTGTAAATAGTCATTTTTAAATGAATTCAATTGCAGATGAATATGCACCCTTGGCGGGGTAGCAAAGTGGTTATGCAGCGGCCTGCAAAGCCGTTTACGCCGGTT
>JANYFV010000257.1 GCA_025359635.1 Undibacterium sp.
GAGCCGCAGGCGAGTTTCGGATTTTCCCATTTTTTGACTTGCACAAGCGGGAACCCGAAGGGCAGCGAATGCGGTCGCCTTCTTTTGCTTACATTTTCTTGGCGAAGCAAGAAAAGTAAGTAGCTGCCGGTCTACCACCGGCCGGCAATCGAAAAGCGGCGACGGAACTTAGCAAACTTAAATGGACGCTGTGCATAAGGTACAAACTGGATTCCCGCCTGCGCGGGAATGACGTGAATTGAAGTTGATGTTGATGTTGAAGCTGCTTTTGAATTAAGAATTCCGCTGATGAGCTGCCGTTTGTGCCGAGCAGAAAATGGATAAGAAATGAACGTTGTCTGAGCGCAGCGAGTTTCGTTCATTTCCCATTTTTTGCTCGGCACAGACGGGAACCCGAAGGGCAGCGAATGCGGTCGCCTTCTTTTGCTTACATTTTCTTGGCGAAGCAAGAAAAGTAAGTAGCTGCCGGTCTACCACCGGCCGGCAATGGCAAAGTAGCGACGGAATGGAGTTAACTTAAATGGACGCTGCGCGAAATGGACGAACTGGATTCCCGCCTACGCGAGAATGACGTGAGCACGAGCTATACCTGATACATTAATTCGGCAATGTAATGACGGCATTGAGGCCGCCTTCGGGATGATTTGCCAGCACCAGCGTGCCGCCATGCGCCTCAATCACGCTGCGTGCAATGCCCAAGCCCAGACCCATGCCTGTATCATTTTGTGCGCGTCCATGCAGCAAACGCACGTAGGGATCAAACAAGTTAGGCAGTGCATCTTCCGGCACACCTGGACCATGATCGCGCACTTGTATCAGCACCGTATTCGCATGTGCCTGCACGCTAATTTCCGCCCTTTCGCCATAGAACAGGGCATTGTCTAGCAAATTGCCGATGGCGCGTTTCAGCGCTAGCGGCTTACCGCGCACTGATACGCCCGACTCTTCAAACAGCACCTTGTGTTTTGCCAGATGGGCGCTGCGTACCAGGCGCCTGATGAGTGGATCTAGCCTGACTTCGGTCGGGTTTTCATGGATGTCGCTATCCTTGAGGAATTGCAGTGCGCCTTTCACCATCATATCGAGGTCATCCAGATCTTCTTCAAATTCGCCGCGCAAGACATCGTCATCGAGCAATTCTGAGCGCAATTTTAAGCGCGTAATTGGCGTGCGCAGGTCGTGCGAAATCGAAATGAAAAGTCGCTCGCGGTCTTCCAGATAGCGTTGAATTCTTTGCCGCATCGCGCTAAAGGCGCGCGCCGTATTGATAAATTCCTTGCTGCCAGTCTCAGGCAATTCCGGCAGATGTTCGCCCTTGCCAAAGGCTTCTGCAGCATCTGACAGCGCCGCGAGTGGGCGCGTGATCCAGCGCACTACCATGATAGAGAGCAGCAAAACCGCGGCCAACGATAAGCCCTGCAAACCCAAGCGATCGAAGGACATAGGGTCATTGGCTTTCAAAAAATACGGGTTGGGCATGAGTGTGGCCAGGTACAGCCAATTACCCGGCTCCAGCTCAGTCTGTATCACCAGAATCGGCGCCGGATCAGGTTTAATCAGCAAGATGTGCTGGACCCAGCTTTCTGGCAAATCGCTGATACGGGTGCCTTCGATGGACGTGGTCAATTGATCAGGCCAGGCAAACGCTACGCGGAAATCCGGGGTATTGGGTAAATCAGTTTTGAGGGTGGTAGCGATCTTGCTGAGTGCCGTTTGCGCCAGCGCCTGAGGCGCGATCGGTTTGATGGGAACGAAGGACGTGTTGGCCTGCACAAAAAACCGCGTGCCACCCATTTCGCGAAATTGCTGTATCAGCACAGTGCGGTAATTCGGCGGCAGGCTACGGAAAAATCGTATGGCACTGGAAGCGCTATGCGCCAGATATTGTGAGGCCGCTTTCGCTTCGGTCTCGGCCTTGGCGCCTTGTTGGGTAGTCCAGATTGCGCTACCGACTAACTGGGTCAGCAACACGCCAAATACCATCACCAGCGACAATCGACCTAACAGGGATTGTGGCAGCCAGTGCCACTCTTTTATTCCCTTCGTTCGCTTGACAAAGTTAGCAAGCCTAGACACTGGCAACGCTCACATCGGCAGAAAATACATAACCGGCTCCACGCACCGTCTTAATCAAGGCCGCTTGTTTGCTATCGTCCTTCAGCAGGAGACGCAGGCGGCTGATTTGCACATCCAGCGACCGATCGAGCGGGCCGGCATCACGGCCACGCGTTTCTTCCGAGAGGACATTGCGGTCCAGAATATCGCCCGGGTGCTCGACAAAATACTTGAGCAGCTGATAATCCAGACCTGTTAGGGCGACCACCTCACCCGCGCTGTCAATTAATTTTCGTTCGACCAGATCGAGGGTAAAGCCGACAAAGCGGTAATAGCGCGGTGTGGCCGGTACTTCAATTGCAGAGCG
>JANYFV010000296.1 GCA_025359635.1 Undibacterium sp.
AAACCCTGCGCCATTTTTGCACTGTCTATTCTCGGCAAAATCGCTGCAAATTCATCGCCATCCACACGACATAAAGTATCGGTAGTACGCAGTACCGTGCACAAGCGGTTCGCTAGCGTAGCCAGAATTAAATCACCTGCATCATAGCCAAACTGATCATTCATCAATTTGAAATTATCTATATCGATAAACATGAGACCTGCTAGCTGATTAGTGGCAATCGCGTCGTCGACGCAGTGTTTTACCAAGGTCTGGAAGTAATTTCGATTTGGCAGTTTGGTCAGGCTGTCGTGATTCGATAATATGTCTAGTCGTCGTTCGGCTTCTTTGCGCTCACGTATCTCGCTTTGCCGATCAGATTCCCACGCATCCATTCTTTGCATCACATGGTTGAAATGTTGATGCAGATCATTGAGTTCATTGTCATCTTGTTCTCTGGCACGCAAACTGTAGTCACCTAAGGTGGCGACCTGCTCGGCAATCGTCGCCAGATCAACGATAGGCAGCAAACGTCTCATACTTAATCTGGTCAAGTAATGTGCGCATATCGCTGTGGCGACGGCGATGACGATTAGACCGAGAGTAACAATCAATAATAGATGTAAGTACAACGCGCGCAGACTGCTGCTAATTTGAATTTTTCCGACAAGATCACCATCGTTGATGACTGGTGCTGCAATAATAAGTTGCGCGAGTTGCAGACTACTTTTTACCTCGTTAATCAGGTCAGATGCAGGTAAGGAGCTTGCTTTGTCGAACTGGTTAACATTGGTCCAGGCGATAACCGGTTGCGCTTTTTTATCGTATATGGTGATGCTGAGCGTTGCTGCCGCATTGGGTGCAGTGGTCGCGTTATGGATAAGTTTTTCCAGCGCTTGGCTATCGTTGTTTTGCAGGCTGTTGGCAATACTTGCGGCTAAAGTTTCAACTTTATATTGACCTTCGTTCCGGAGATTTTTTTGTCCGAAATACAGTGATAGTAAGACAAACAAGAAGAGCACACATCCCAAGCCCGTTCCCACAGCGGAAAAATTTTCACGAAATATTTTTCTTGCCAGCGGTGAATTGAAAAATGACAATTGCATGATTTCCCTTATTTGAGCATCGTTATTGTGCGCTAAGGAAGATTATCATCGAAGATGATTAAATAGTCTTTATTTTTTATAATGAGGTGAAAATTTTAAACAAGTAGAAAGAAAATACCGACGCCAGGATAGAAATTATGTTAACAATTTTGGTAAATAAGGGGAAAACGGTTTTTAGTACAATGAGCACAACGTACACAGCCAACAATCAAAGAAATTGTGTGGGTTTGAGCTGTGTTCGTTGTGCGTAATGGGTTCTTTTTTACTGTATCCGTAATCTAAACAATATTACATCGCCCGTGCCGGCAATAAAGTCCCGAGTACTTCACCAAAGCCTATTCTTGGCATGCCATTTTTTTGCGCCCAGCCGCGCATGATGATGCTATCTCCATCAGCGATGAAGACACGTTGTTCACCGTTGGCTAAGTTAATTGGTTTCTTCCCGCCTTCGGTCAATTCCAGTAATGAACCAGCTTCTTCCGGCAAGGGGCCAGATTGTGTACCGGAGCCTAAAAAATCTCCGGCACGCAGATTGCAGCCATTCACTGTGTGATGGGTGACGAGTTGCGAGACGGTCCAGTATGAATGCCGGAAATTTGATAATGACAAGCGTTGCGGCGGCACATTGTCCGTGCGCATTTTTTCGGTCTGTAACAAGACCTCAAGTTCAATATCGAAGGCGCCACTGTCGCGTAAGTCAGTTGATTCCAGATATGCCAAAGGTTGTGGGTCTGTGGCATCGCGCGTCCATGCTTTGCGATACGGTGCCAGTGCTTCCAGCGTGACTACCCAAGGTGAAATCGTCGACGCAAAATTCTTCGCCAGGAATGGGCCTAAAGGTTGGTATTCCCAGGCTTGCATATCGCGCGCCGACCAGTCATTAAGCAGGCACAAACCAAATACATGTTGCTCAGCTTCTTGTATGCTGATCCGGTCACCAAGTGCATTGCCCTGGCCAATAAAAATGCCGATTTCCATTTCATAATCCATGCGCTTGGCTGGGCCAAATACCGGCTCGGTGGCAGCCGGTGGCATGGTTTGGCCAACTGGCCGGTGGAACTGTTGCCCCGACACGCCTATCGACGAAGAGCGGCCATGATAGCCAATCGGCACCCATTTATAATTCGGCAAAAGCGGGTTATCAGGGCGGAATAATTTACCGACAGCGGTAGCATGATGGATGGAAGTGTAAAAATCAGTGTAATCACCAATGCGCGCTGGCATGCTGTATTCGGCAGCGCTTTGTTCTAGCAGGCAGTTTTGCAATGCGGCTTGTTGCGCTGCGTCTTCGCGCAGTGCGCGTGATAAAGTTAAGCGTAAAGTCGACCATGTTGTCGGGCCGAGATCCATCAATCCATTTAAGCTGTCGCCCAATATTGCCTTGTCAAATTGTGCGTTTCGTAGATGCGCAAATACACCTTGAGCGTGCGCCTTGTTCAGATCGAGAATCTGATCGCCGATCGCAATTCCTAAGCGCAATTGTTCGTTACTTCCTGCACGGCGAAATACGCCATAGGGCAAGTTTTGCACTGGAAAATCGGTCTTGCCATCATTGGCAGACCTGACCCAACTCAGCATTTTTGCGTCATGGGTTTCGTTGAGAGGCATCGTCATTTATTTTTTCTCCGGATTAAAATTTTTCTTGATACCTTGCCAGCACTGGAAGTAATTGGCTTGCAATTGTGGCGATTCCATTGCCGCGCGCGTGGGCTTGAGGATGTTGCAGCTTTCTATCATGAAGGCCATAGTGTTATCAATTTTTTGCGGCGTACTGGTGTCGATCTTGCTGGCTTTTTCAAACGTCGGCGCATCTGGGCCGTGGCCGCTCATGCAGTTGTGCAAACTGGCACCACCGGGGCGAAAGCCGCCAGACTTGGCGTCGTATTCACCATGGATCAGGCCCATGAATTCACTGGCGATATTGCGGTGAAACCAAGGTGGGCGGAAGGTGTTTTCCGCCGCCAGCCAGCGCGGTGGAAAAATAACAAAGTCTATGGTATCCACCCCGGGGGCGCTGCTCGGGGATTGCAAGACCAAAAAGATTGACGGGTCAGGATGATCGTAACTGATTGAGCCTATGGTATTGAAGTGGCGCAAATCATATTTGTAAGGCGCAAAATTGCCATGCCAGGCCACCACATCGAGTGGCGAGTGGCTAATCTTGGCGCGCCACATATTGCCACTAAATTTAGCAATGAGTTCGAACTCGCCTTCACGCTCTTCATACCAGGCCTGCGGGATCTGGAAGTCACGCGGATTGGCGAGACCATTTGAGCCGATCACACCCAGATCAGGTAATTTCAGCATCGCACCAAAATTTTCGCAGACGTAGCCGCGCGCAACGCCGTCGGGCAAGGTCACCTGAAAACGGATGCCGCGCGGGATCACGGCGATCTCTTGCGGTTCGATGTTGAGCAGGCCGAGTTCGGTTTTGATATGCAGGCTACCCTGTTGCGGAATGATCAGCAATTCGGCATCGGCGTTATAAAAGAAGCGCTCGGTCATGTCGCAATTGGCGGCGTATAAATGTATCGCACAACCACTTAAGGCATCGGCAGAACCAT
>JANYFV010000379.1 GCA_025359635.1 Undibacterium sp.
ACGATAAAGGTCGCGGTCTCATCATCGTATTGATAGGCGTGCGCCTGAAACCAGCCAAATTCGGTTTCTTCAAAGGCGAAAGTAAACGCAGGAAATAACTTCTTGGTACCAAGCCAGACAAAACGGCAACGACGATTATCGATATCTGGTTGAAAGCTACTCTCGTAACGAGTACGCACTTTGCTATTGAGACCATCACAGGCGATCACTAGATCTGCGCTGTATTCCAGTGCCAATGCCTGATCGTCATTCACATCCATTTCAAACAGCAAGTTGACTCCAACATCTTCGCAGCTTTGCTGCAGAATATTTAATAAGCGCTTACGTCCGATACCACAGAAGCCGTGCCCACCAGAAGTAACAACCTGGCCTTTAAAATGCACATCAATATTATCCCAGTGATTGAAGGCAGCCAAAATCATGCGCGCACTGGCGGCATCGGCGTTGACCAGATTACTCAATGTCTGATCAGAGAAAACCACACCCCAGCCAAAAGTATCATAGGGGCGGTTACGCTCGATCACGGTAATTTGATGGGCGGGATTTTGCTTCTTCATCAGCAGGCTAAAATACAAACCAGCCGGGCCGCCACCTATGCAAAGGATGTTCATTTTTGTCCTGATTTAATTCGTTTGAATACTATAAAAAATACTGCTGACCAGTCCCTTCCCCCTCGGAGGGGGAAGGCTAGGATGGGGGTGCTGCGGTTAAATATTCCGCGATAATTGCCAAGACTGCGTTCATATTTTCCGTCACAAAGGGTTCTCTTTCTTACACCCACTGTTCGTGTTTTAAGCTTTTTACCCCCATCCTAACCTTCCCCCTTAAATGGGGAAGGAACTAAAAACTTCCCAGCATTCGTCCCTTCCCCTTCTGAGGGGGAAGGCTAGGATGGGGGTGTGGCGCTTAAATTTTCCGCGATGCGAAATAAAACCCCATCCATATTCCCCATCACATCATTATTCCAAAACCGCAAAACCCGCCAACCCTGTGCCTCCAAAAACGCAGTCCGTTTCTCGTCATATTTCACCTGATCTTGATGCTGGCCGCCATCAAGCTCAATCACCAATTTCTCTTTAACGCACGCAAAATCTGCGATGTAAGAACCAATCACATATTGCCGTCGAAATTTATGTCCCTTGATCTGTTCGCCTCGAATTGCATGCCATATTTTTTGCTCTGCGTCTGTCATGTCACTGCGTAATTCACGTGCACGCTCTGTTGACGTTAGATTGATACGCTTCATTGCAGACTCTGTTCGTTTTTTGACGGTCTTACCCCCATCCTAACCTTCCCCCTTAAATGGGGAAGGGACTTAAAACCTTGTTACGACATCCACTCGATTAGCTTTGCTTCAACATAATCTGATTCGCCCTACTAAGATTTGACGTCGCGCAACTTGTAGCGCTGTAACTTACCGGTTTCTGTCCTTGGTAGCGCTTGAATAAACTCAATAGCACGTGGATATTTATAGGGTGCAATTGTGTTCTTGACGAACGTCTGTATCTCTTTGAGCAATGCATCGTTCGCTTGCTCCCCAGCCTTTAACACAATAAAGGCTTTTACGATCTGGCCACGCTCTTCATCTGCTACACCAACCACCGCACATTCAGACACTGCCGGATGTTTCAAGACGATCTCTTCCACCTCTGGCCCCGCGATATTGTAGCCAGCAGAAATGATCATGTCGTCAGTGCGGGCGCGATACCAGAAATAGCCGTCCACGTCCATTTCATAGGCGTCTCCGGTCAGATTCCAGCCATCGTAGACATAGCTTTCTTGCCGTGGATCTGCCAGATAACGGCAACCGGTAGGGCCCTTCACTGCCAGGCGACCTACTACCCCTGGTGCGGCGACTTTGCCTTCTTCGTCTAAGACACAGGCTTGATACCCCGGAATCGCCTTGCCAGTCGCACCAGAACGCACGCTGTCGCCAGAGGCAGAAATAAAAATATGCAACATCTCGGTCGCACCTATCCCATCTATCATCACCAACCCAGTCGCTTGCTGCCACGACTCACGTGTCGCAACCGGCAAGGCTTCTCCGGCAGACACAGTCCTTTGCAGACTGGATAAATTATAAGCATGCGCCAAGGGTGCCATCTGACGATAAAAAGTGGGGGCGGTAAAACAAACCGTCGCAGAAAAATCAGCAATCGCTTTCAGCAACAATTCTGGCGTCAACTTCTCCAGCAAGACCGTGGTAGCGCCGACTCGCAACGGAAACAATAACAATCCACCCAAGCCAAAGGTGAATGCTAATGGCGGCGTACCAATAAAAATATCGTCAGCGTTTGACGCCAATATTGAACGCGGGAAACAATCGCAAATCGCCAACAAATCACGATGAAAATGCATGGTGCCTTTTGGCAAACCTGTGGTGCCCGACGTGAAGCTAATCAGACTGACATCTTCCGCCAAAGTATCGACCGCAACAAACTCGGCAGATTTATCGGCCATCAAACTTTCCATCGCTTGCGGCTGCACTTCGTTGAAATACACCAGCTGCTGCAACACTGTTGAAGTCTGCCTGACGGATTCCATCTCTTCGCGCAACGAGGCGGAGCACAAGGCAGCCGTGATCTCAGCTTTATCGACAATGACATTGAGTTCTTTTGCCCTGAGCAAAGGCATAGTCGGCACCGCAACACAACCAGCTTTAATTACGGCCAAGGTGCAGGCCGCCATCATTGGGTTATTCGCCCCGCGCAATAACACGCGATTACCTGGCACCAATTGCATCTCATCACACAAGACATGAGCAATGCGATTGACGGTGGCTAACAGTTTTGCATACGACCAGGATTCGGTATAAGTGCGGATCGCGATCTTATCGGCATAGCCTTGCTCGCACATTTTATCGAGCAATTCCACGCAGCAATTAAGTCGTTCCGGATACTGAAGTTCAGGCAAAGAAAAAATCAACTCTGGCCATTGCTCCCTGGGCGGCAAATGGTCATGAGAAAAAGTATCGAGATGTGCGGGAGCTGGTCTTGCCGTTGCAGTCATTATTTCTCCGGAATCTTCAAAAATAGGTGGGCTACGCGATCACCATTGTGAAAACTACTTTAAACCTAAACTAATTTTTGGTAAAGAAATATTTTTTCAGAAAATACAAGCAACGCCCAAGATACGTCATTCTCGCGGTGGCAGGAATCCAGAGGCAACTTCGTGCAAAGCACGCAAATATTAACGCTGCGCATGATCAACGAATGAAATAGAAAACGTCATTCTCGCGCAGGCGGGAATCCTGAAGCAACATCGTGCGAAGCACGCCATTATTTAAGCTGCGTGAGAATGACGTTGACGGACATTTGGATTGAATATTTAATCAGAAACTAATTTGCTACTCAGACAAGTCTCGCGTAATCTCGGGTAAGATATACAAATACTTTTTCAGCGAAATTTCCAATATGCGATCACTCAAAAAAATACAAAAATTCAACACCTCAGGCTGGGTCAGACCAGAGGTATTCAATGTCACACCAGATCTATTAGGCATGCCATTGGCACGCCCTAGCAAGCGAGCTATGGCGATAGGCCTGGATGCAGCAGCAATCGCCCTGCTTTCAAGTTTTGGCTCACTATGGCTATTGGCCGGGTTA
>JANYFV010000388.1 GCA_025359635.1 Undibacterium sp.
CAAATAATAACGCGAAAAATTTAGCTTAGCACGATTTATATAATTTTTTCGTACTATTTTCAGATTGGAAAGTCGGGGGAGTTCTGGAACGCTGGGGCCCGCAGCGGGGTCAGTTCTAACATTCCAGCATTTAGAAAATAATTCATTCTAATTAAAAGCGATGCCCATATTTAGTTCAGTTATCTTTTTATTTCCAGCGCATAAAAATTCAAAAACAAAGCAACGCAAGTCCGTATCAAAATCTGCTGCTGCTCCGGCTTCAAGATCGGCTGCCCCATGGCGACTTGCGGTCAGAATGCCAGTGACTTGAGCTGACCCATTAGCATGTCACCCATTAACAGCGGGTCGACCTTTTTGAGGCGGCTATCTTGCTGCGCTGCCTTGATCCAGCTGACGATGCCTTGTTCGCTTTGTTTGAGTTTATCGACCATGTCACGCGCGCGGTCTGGCGTGTGTATGGTGGCGGCGACGGCGACGCGGGCGAGGTCGAGAAAATTCGGATCGCACAGCATGCGCATCTTGCGGCTTAAGAAATCTTCCAGCTGTGCTCGCAGGTTTGCGGTGCGGTCGTATGTCAGCGCTTCCTGGGTGGCTGCGGTTTGCCAGAGCTGTAGCAAAATTGCGGCAAATAAATCCTCTTTACTGGGGAAATGGTTGTACACCGTGCGCTTGGATACCTCGGCGGTGGCGGCGATTTTATCCATGCTGGTGGCTTCAAAGCCATTGCTGCGGAACTCGGCTATGGCGGCTTGTAAAATCGCCTCGCGCTTGCGTTCGGTCTGACGCTGGGGGATGGGGATAGACATGGTTGGGCTTGGGCTGAGCTGATTGCTCATTCGAAAAATAAGTCAGAAAATAAGCTGATTCCTTACTAAGTTCAGATACCGATTCACGTCATTCTCGCACAGACGGGAATCCAAATCGTTCACCACTCGTAGCGTCTAGATAGCAGTGCTACGCACGTGAATATCTACTGGATTCCCGCCTGCGCGGGAATGACGAATGCTAAGAAAAATGAAGACACAATAATATGCTGGATTCCCGATTGCGCGGGAATGACGAAAATATCTATTGCCTGAGCTTTGTAAGGAATCAGAAAAAATAATTCAGGGAATTTTACACTAGGTAGTTTACTTTATTCATTTTTAAAACTACACTGTGTAGTGTAAATTATGGGTTTGAGGCAAATTTGAATCAAATCCGCCAATTTTGATCACCCTAACCCGGAGTGTAAATCGCCATGAATCCCCCTACTGAAGCTGGTTTTACCCAAGCTAAGCCTAGCCCTGTGCAACTAGCCGAGCTATCTGGCACACGTTATATAAATCAACGCACACTGCGCGAGCCTGGCTTCTTGCAAAGTCTGCATCTGGCCTGGCGCTTTTTGTTCAATAAACCGGCCAACACTGTGCCTGCGGGCAGTATTCCAGTGCATGAATTAACGCAAGAGGCTTTGTTGGCTGCACCTGACAAGAGCTTATTTCGCCTCGGGCATTCAACGCTATTGATGAAACTAAACGGGGCATTCTGGCTAACTGACCCAGTGTTTTCTGAGCGTGCCTCACCGTTTCAATGGCTGGGGCCAAAGCGTTTTCATCAACCGCCGATCAGCATTGCCAATTTGCCTGCAATTAAGGGCGTGATCCTTTCGCACGACCATTTCGATCATCTGGATAAAGCCGCAATCTTGCAGTTGGCCGATAAGACTGAGCATTTTCTGACGCCTACCGGAGTCGGTGACCGTTTGATCGCCTGGGGCATCGCTGCCGCCAAGGTGCAGCAACTAGCCTGGTGGCAGAGCACGACAGTGGACGGCATCAAATTTGTCGCGACCCCGGCACAACATTTTTCTGGCCGCTCGCTGCGCGACCGTGACCAGACTTTATGGGCTTCGTGGTGCATTTTGGCGGACGATATGCGAGTGTTTTTCAGCGGTGATTCGGGCTATTTTCCCGGCTTTAAACAGATCGGTGAGCGCTATGGCCCGTTTGATCTGACGCTGATAGAAACCGGCGCTTACGACAAGCTTTGGCCGGATGTGCATATGCAACCAGAAGAGTCTTTGCAAGCGCACCTGGATTTGCGCGGCAAGCATTTGCTACCCATCCACAACGGGACTTTCGATCTGTCTTTGCACGCCTGGTATGAACCTTTCGAACGTATCGTCGACCTTGCCACCAAACATGGTGTACACATCAGCACCCCGCGCATGGGTGAGGCAGTCGACATGGCAGAGCCGCAGGCAGGACAGCGCTGGTGGCTATTGCCAAGTACACGACAGGCTCGCCAGTCAACTCCGTCACGCTTCTGGCAGTGCGCTGCCCGGGCTGACTAAGCTTCGCGTATTGATCTATTTGAAGGTGGTATCAATTAAGGAAATTGGGGGCGTCTATCCTTATTCCTTTTTCCACAAATCAGGATGAAAAATCTTAGGGCCGCGCGGATTTATTCGATTTCGTCATCCTCGCGAAAGCGGGGATGACGAATAAATCCGCACTTCCTTAGCTAATTTCTGGCGATGAACTTCGACGACAATTCATAGTTGTAAGAACCATTGAACACGCTTATGCTGTCCGATAATTCAACATCATGATCAGCTAG
>JANYFV010000420.1 GCA_025359635.1 Undibacterium sp.
ATGCACCTAATCGGCGAAATGCGAGACCGCCGCGGCAAATTCAATGAGGCGCTTTCCGCTTTCAAGAGCGCGCAAGATACGACCTTAGAACTGTTAACTAGGACACCTAACGACGGGCAACGTGTATTTGATCACGCGCAAAGCGTTTACTGGGTCGGTTATATCGCTTGGCGACAAGGGCAAGCAAACGCAGCGGAACAAGCCTTCCGACGATATCGTGAACTTGCGGAACGCCTCACACAGATTGATGCCACGAATGTAGACTGGCAACTGGAAACAACATACGCGAATCAGAATTTGGGCGTGGTGCAACTTGAGAATTCGCGCGCTGCAGAAGCTCTCGCGTCCTTCAACGACATGAAAGTAGTGTTGACTCGATTGCTACCGGTCAAACCGGAGCTAGTATTCGAGCTGGCCGAAGCATACGGTTGGGTCGCAAAATCATTGGAAGCAAAAGGAGATTATCGCGCCGCAATCGATGCCCAGCAACTACGTCTCAAACTCTTGTTAAGCACGCTCGAATCAAATAAAAATTTGCAAGCTCAGCATCAACTTGCAAACGCCAATTCTGAGCTCGCGCGCCTTTTTTCGGACCTCGGAGAAATTGCAACGGCTGAGGAATTCGCGCATAAAGCGGTTCAACTGTCGAAATTTCTTGTTGCTTCAGACTCGGCAAACATGTTCTGGCTTTCAGAACTATGCTTCCACAGTTTTACTTTGTCAGAAATCGAATTGGCTAACGGTAAGCGTGACTATGCTGAGAAAACGTTTTTTGCCACACTGGTGCACCTGAAGCAGTTGCTTCGAGTAGACGGACCAGCATTGATATGGCAGATCAAGCTTAAAGGCCGAAGCCTTGCTTTGGAAGCACAATTTTCTAAGCTGCGAAATCAGCGCGAAATGGCAAAGGAGCTTGAAAGTTATATTGGGTCGGTCGCGGATTTCGAAGCTTCCGGAAAGTACTTGACTGCGGAACAGCGAGAAATTGTGGCAACCGTCGAATTGGAGCTGGGAGATCTCCTGCAACGCTTGGGAAATCCCATTGCAGCGCAAGGAGTCTGGCGTTTAGCAATTTCTCGTTTCGAACGAACAAACACGGTTACGAATTACCCTTTGCTTACGCTGCTAGCGCGACTAAATTTGAGGGCGCGTGAAATTGCGCGGGCTCGCGTGATAACGAAAGCAATTCAGGCTTCTGACTACAGGCATCCTGCATATGCCACACTTGTAAAGGAAATCAACCTTGTGGCGGGGCAGGGTCAACCAGTGGACACTAAAAGGAGAGTCTAGATGAACGCAAATAAAGAAATTGGGATACGCGAAATCTCCATAACAGTTGTCGAGCATGTAATTACGCTTGACGTGGAAAACCTTTCCATGGGTTACGAAAAGGAACAGGAAATCGTTTGGATCGTCAGAACGCCAGGTTGGTTTTTCCCTCATTTTGAGGACGGCATAGAAGTAAAAGTGGGACACGGGGAGTTCTCCAATGGCCACGCTGATGAAAGCAGAACCCGATTCGTTATGCGAAACAAAAATACCTTTGAACATTCATATCCCTACACGATTAAGGTCACAAACGGAAAAATAATGCTGTCGTTGGATCCGATCATCATCAATCAAGGATAGGCGACAGGAATAACTGCACTACAAACTTATCGCTATGCGTGACTTGTTGCGGGCAAGTGAACTCAAGGGGCCAAAACTTGGAGTATAGCGTCCGCATGGTGCGAGACGCCCTTGACTCAGGAACAAATTTAGTTGCGCTCGATATGGTTAGAACCAAGATTTCTGAAGGTTCGGCGGACGCGCAATTTCTTTATTTTGGTGCATTGGCATGTGCGCGTATGAACGCCATCAACGAAGCCGAAAAATGGCTGAACAGAATCAATCGCGACCAGCTAGGGGAAAGCGCGCTCGCTGTTGATGTCTGGAGTCTGGCAGGACGTATAGGCAAAGAACGATATGCAGCTGCCACCGATAAAGCCGACAGCGAAGCGCTCGGAAATGCGCGCCAAGCGATCGACTGCTACCAGCATGCGTTTGGAATCTCCGGCGCCGCGTATCCCGCAGTCAACGCTGCCACGATTGCGCTCATTTCGGGACAGG
>JANYFV010000427.1 GCA_025359635.1 Undibacterium sp.
GTTTCCTTGCGGCGTTGCTCTTTGTTATCAGCAACCGGAATCGGCTTTGCCATTGGCAGTGCATCGGCTTTTTTATTTGCCGGCAGTGCTGGTGCTGCTTCCTTGGCCAATTTATTTTTGAACAACCAATCCTTGTAATCATCCAGATCGCCGTCGAAAGGTTCTAGCTTGCCGTCGGCGACGATGATGAATTGATCGGTGGTCGCGCGCAGCAGATGTCTGTCATGCGAGACGACAACTAGCGTGCCTTCAAACTGTGCTAGGGCGTCGGTCAGGGCCTCGCGGGTTTCCAGATCCAGATGGTTGGTCGGTTCATCGAGCAGCAAAAGGTTAGGGCGCTGCCAGACGATCATGGCCAATGCTAGACGCGCTTTTTCACCACCAGAGAAGGGGGCGATGGAGCTGGTGACCATATTGCCGGGGAAGTTGAAGCCACCCAGGAAGTTGCGCAGCTCTTGTTCACGCACTCCAGGCGCGATGTGCGCCAGATGCCATAGCGGCGATTCTTCGTGGCGCAGCATTTCTACCTGATGCTGGGCAAAGTAACCGATAGACAGGCCCTTGCCAGTTTCCATCATGCCGGACAATGGAGCGATGTCGCCCACCAGGGTTTTTATCAGGGTCGATTTACCTGCGCCGTTCACGCCTAATAAGCCAATGCGCTGGCCGATTTGCAGTGAGAAATTAACATTGCCAACAATTTTTTTCTCGGTAAAACTATGGTCGGTTTTCGATTCAATCCGGTAGCCGCAATCGACGTCTTCCATCACCAGCATAGGATTAGGTGCGCTGAGTGGTTCGCGAAATTCAAACGAGAATTCAGCTGCTGCGCGCAAGGGCGCGAGTTCTTCCATCTTGGCCAAGGCCTTGATACGGCTTTGTGCCTGCTTGGCCTTACTGGCTTTTGCGGCAAAGCGCGAGATGAAGGATTGCAGGTGATCGCGCTTGCGAGTTTGTTTCTCTATCGCGCTGGCGGCCAGAATTAATTGGGCATTGCGCTGACGTTCAAACGAGGAATAGTTGCCCGAATAACGCTTGAGTTTGCGTTCATCGATATGCGCGATAACGTTGACTACGCCATCGAGGAAATCTCTATCATGCGAAATGATGATCAGCGTGCCGGCATAGCGTTTCAGCCATTCTTCTAGCCAGATAATCGCATCCAGATCCAAGTGATTGGTCGGTTCATCGAGCAGCAATAAATCGGATTTGCACATCAGCGCTTGCGCCAGATTCAAACGCATGCGCCAGCCGCCTGAAAAGCTGGCGACGGATTGTTCCATTTGCTCAATCGTGAAGCCCAAGCCCAATAATAATTGCTCACCGCGTGAACGCACGGTGTAGGCGTCTGCATCGGCCAGCGCGCCATACATCTCTCCGATGGCGATGCCATTTTCCATGGTTTCTGGTTGGCTTTCTAGTTCAGCCAATTGGGCTTCTAGCTTACGCAACTCGGTATCACCATCAATCGCGTAATCAATCGCGGAACGATCCAGCGCTGGCGTCTCTTGCGCGACGTGGGCCAGTTGCCATTTGGCTGGGAATTCTATGCTGCCTTGATCCGGATGCAGCTCGCCGCGCAACATGGCAAACAGGCTGGATTTACCGGCGCCGTTGGAGCCGATCAGGCCGATCTTGTCGCCTGGGTTAAGCGTGATATCGACATTGTCGAACAAAGGTTTGGTACCACGCGCCAGAACAACTTGGAGAAAACGTATCATTATTTACTAACTTATCTAATTAAAATTCTTATTCTTGTAAAAACAAAAAAATGGGGAGTATCTGTCTATAAAAGCCAAAACCGCACAATCTTATGCGGTTTCATCTTGGTGTTGCGGTTACCGTGTAGCCCTATAAGAGCCGTCATTCCCGCGCAGGCGGGGATCCAGCCTCACTACGGCGTACGCCAAGAATTAGCCATTGCGGAGTTCTACACTGGATTCCCACCTGCGCGGGAATGACGACAAAACTAATTTGCCTTCATCAATTGCTCGGCATGGAGTAAAAATACCATGTCATCACCAGCGCTAGTTGACAGCCAAGTCATGTCTAAATGGCCAAAAGCCTGTTCGGCAAAAGCACGTTCGTTGCCGATTTCAACCATCAGTATACCATTGGGCTTGAGGCGCTGCGCCGCGCCTGCCACAATCTTGCGCACCAGGTCCATACCGTCAGTGCCGCCAGCCAAGGCAATTTGTGGCTCATGCAGATATTCTTGCGGCAATTTGTCCATCGAATCCGAGTTTACATACGGTGGATTGGTGATGATGAGATCGTATTTTTTATCCGGTACATTGGCGTAGAGATCGGATGCAATCAGCGTGATGCGATCTTGTAATTCGTAAGTGTCAACATTGCGTTGTGCCACCGCCAAGGCGTCGGTGGAGATATCCACCGCATCGACTTGTGCGTTATCGAAAGCGTCTGCCAGCATAATCGGCAAGCAACCTGAACCAGTGCACAGTTCCAAAATGTCGGTGATGGCATCAGGTTCTTGCACCCACGGTGAAAAATGCTCAGGAATCAGTTCTGCGATAAACGAGCGCGGTACGATGACGCGTTCATCGACATAAAAATTGTAGGTGCCCAGCCAGGCTTCGTTGGTTAAGTAGGATGCCGGTACGCGTTCGTCGGCGCGGCGTTCTATCATTGCCATCGCAGCGTTGATTTCTTCCGGCAGCAAACGCGCGTCGAGGAACGGATCAATTTTATCCAGCGGCAGCTTGAGCGTATGCAATAGCAAATATGCAGCTTCATCGAGTGCATTGGCGCTGCCATGGCCAAAAAATAGCTTGGCCGTATTGAAGCGGGTGACCGCATAGCGCAACAGATCGCGCAGGGTCTGAAAGGGGTGGGTGGCGTTGGTCATGACTTTGCTTTTATCTTTGTTCAGGTAAGTAAGTTCTCTAAGGTGCGGCGATAAATATTTTTTAACGGATCGATGAAACGCAATTCTATGTGTTCATCAATCTTGTGGATACTTGCATTAGGCGGGCCAAACTCAATTACCTGCGGGCAGAT
>JANYFV010000436.1 GCA_025359635.1 Undibacterium sp.
TGATGACCAATGATTTTCATCGTGCCTA
The DNA here is from genome assembly GCA_025359635.1 of Undibacterium sp. Classification (GTDB taxonomy): domain Bacteria; phylum Pseudomonadota; class Gammaproteobacteria; order Burkholderiales; family Burkholderiaceae_D; genus Undibacterium. Next base: position 29 of record JANYFV010000436.1, read on the forward strand.
CCACGCCTTTGTCGCCAAGCAGAGTCCGGAATTTGAAGGAGATTGAGCGTGAGGAAATCAATGTCGGATAAAAGTTATTTGCAATGGCCGTTTTTTGATCAGAAGCATAGAGAGCTGGAAGCCAGCCTGGATGCGTGGGCAAGCGAGCACATCGACCAGCATCATGCTCATGACGTCGATCAGGCCTGTCGCAATCTGGTGCGACAGCTTGGCAATGCGGGTTGGCTCAGGCACGCGATTGCCGGCACGGCGTATGGCGCGACGACTGAACAGATCGATACCAGGGCAATCTGCCTGATCCGCGAAACTTTAGCGCGTTACGCTGGCTTGGCTGACTTTGCTTTTGCAATGCAAGGTCTGGGCTCGGGTGCGATTAGCTCGTTTGGAACTGAGCAGCAGAAACAAAATTATTTGACCAAGGTGGCGAGCGGTGAAGCGATTGCCGCATTCGCCTTATCAGAACCCGATGCAGGTTCTGATGTGGCGGCGATGCAATGTGCTGCAGTGTTGGATGGCGATGCATACGTTTTAAATGGTGAGAAAACCTGGATCTCGAATGGTGGCATTGCGGATTTTTATGTCTTGTTTGCCCGTACTGGCGAAGCACCTGGCGCACGCGGTATCTCGGCCTTTATTGTTGATGCGAGCTTGCCAGGATTTGAGATTGCAGAACGCATCAACGTTATCGCACCGCATCCTTTGGCGCGCATTAAATTGAATAACTGTCGCGTTCCGATTAGTCATCTCTTAGGTGCGCCGGGGCAGGGATTCAAAGTGGCGATGGCGACGCTGGATATCTTCCGCACTTCTGTCGCAGCCGCTGCGCTAGGTTTTGCCCGGCGCGCCTTGGATGAAGCGATGCAGCGCGCTACCAGCCGCAAGATGTTTGGACAGACCCTGGCGGATTTTCAACTCACTCAAGCTAAACTGGCGCAAATGGCCACCGCGATTGATAGCGCCGCCTTGCTCACCTATCGCGCCGCATGGCAACGCGATCAAGGACAAAAGGTGACCAAGGAGGCGGCTATGGCCAAGCTTACCGCGACAGAAAATGCGCAACAAGTGATCGATGCCGCCGTGCAGATTTTTGGTGGCATGGGCGTGATGAGCGAGGTGCCGGTCGAGCGTTTGTACCGCGAGATACGTGCTTTGCGAATTTACGAGGGTGCAAGCGAAGTGCAGCAACTTATTATTGCCCGAGAAATGCTGAAAGAATATGCGGCGTTGTAATTGTTAAGCTTAGGCTTAAGGAAGCGCGGATTTATTCGTCATACCCGAATGTTTTAGTCGGGAATCCAGTTTTCATTTGCTTCATGCGACGCACGATTATTCTGTCGCTTCGCGAATTGCTTAAGAACTGGATCCCCGCATTCGCGAGGATGACGCAAACAGATTACTGCAAGCCAAATATAGAGAAGAGGACGCACCATGGATTTTTTACAACCGTCAGACTGGATACGCCCACGCGGTTACTCCAACGGAGTCTCTGCCAGCGGCCGTACAGTCTGCATCAGCGGCATGATAGGCTGGGATGGCCAGGCGCAGTTTCATACTGATGATTTTGCAGGGCAGGTACGTCAAGCTCTGCAAAATGTAGTTGATGTGTTGAAGGAAGCCGATGCTAAACCAGAGCACATCGTGCGTATGACTTGGTATGTCATTGATAAAAAAGAGTATGTCGCTGCCTATAAAGAAGTGGGCGAAGCTTATCGTGATGTGATTGGAAGACACTATCCAACCATGACAGCAGTGCAAGTGGCGGGCTTAATAGAAGACCGCGCAAAAGTTGAGATAGAAGTAACAGCGATTGTGCCAGATTAATGATGTCGTTTGTCTTTATCAATTGCAGAAAATTTTCCACGTAGCCAACGAACCAAAGTGCCAATAATTGGTAGTTTTTGCCAGAGTTCTTCTGCCGCATCCCAATAGTCGCGGTGCATGGTGACCAAGCCTGCATCATCGAAATGCAGGTGCGTTGCACCGCGTACTTGGTATTCTTTGCCACTCAATGTAAAAATAAATTCCCAGGTAAGGAATGCCTGTTTTTCTTGTTGAATGGTTTCGCCAAAAATAAACCGTGGATGTTCGGTCGTGTTAAACATGTGTACAAAAATCTTCTCTATCGCGTCGACGCCAATGACATCATTAAACGGATCTTTGAAACTGGCATTTGGTGCGTATAAACGGCGAATATCTGGCAAGGTATCGAGGCTAAGCGTTACGTACCAGATCGTGAGTTTGTTTAAGTGCGTCATGGCTTATCCTTGCTGCGTCACAAAACGATCAATCAAAAAAAAGCGCCAGCGGTAAGGCATCATTTGTATTAGCTTCAGAATAGTGGTGAAGCGGCGCGGGAAGTGGATTTCAAATTGACCTTTTTCCATTCCTTTAATTATCGCAGCAGCAGCTTGCTCCGGCATTTGCAGTGCTGGCATTAAAAAATTATTTTTCTCGGTGAGTTCAGTTTTGACAAAACCCGGGTTGATTAAGTAGACGTTGATATTTCTACTGTGGAGGTCACAATACAGTAACTCAGCAAGATTGATTAAGGCTGCTTTGCTTGGGCCATAAACGCTAGCGTTTGGTAAGCCAATATAGCCGGCGACACTGGCGATAATGCCGATGCCGCCACTGTTTTGTTTTAACATTCCGGGTAAGGCGGCGCATACGCCTTCGTATACGCTGTTGAGATTAATTTGTAGCGTGTTTGCGATATCGCTGCGCTCCATCTCCCAACTGCGTTCTGGTTGGTATTTGGCGGCGCAAAATAAAATCAGATCCAAGCCACCTAAATTGTGCTTGATGTGATTTTGTGCTTCTACCCACGCTCTTGCATCTTGCACGTCAAACGGCAGTATTCTGGCGTTTGGATGTTTGGCAGCAATCGCTTCTAATTGTTCTGCCCGGCGCGCTGATAACATTACGGTAGCGCCGTTGTCCAAATACGCTTTTGCCAGCGCGGCACCGATGCCGCTTGATGCACCGATTAGCCAGATGCGTTTGCCGGCCCAATTATTGACGGGTCTATTTAGCGGTGAAAATAGAAATGAAGGCATCAATTTCTCCTGCGAAAAAATAGCGTGACTTGGCCAAACTCCACGCCAAATTTACGCATGCTGGCACGGTTGATCATGCTTTCGTCATCCATGAGATACATCCAATCGTCCATTTGCATTTCGTAGACAGAATCATCAACAGGGACCAATAAAGTGTAGCGCCAGTTGAGTGCATTGCCAGCGATCTGACCGATGGCTTCCCCCTTAACATCATCTGCCAAGCCTTTCCAGCTACCGTCATTTTGTTTCTTTAAGCGCCAGATTCTTTGTTGTGTACTGCCATCGTCATAGTTGAACTTTTCATCTAAGACGAGTTGATCATTAATTTTTTTGCCTTCAAGGACTACGTGAAAACGTTTAATCACTGCGCCATCACGCTGTTGAAACATGCCCCACGCATCAGTAGTACCAATAAAATATTTTTCCAGATCAAGCACTGGCTTAACTTCTTTGTAGTGATTTACATCCGTCATCGCGCACGAACTCAATAGAAATAAGGAGATGACTAAGCAAAGTTTTTTCATGATGGGTACCGGTGAAGTGAACGCATCGCGAATAATTTCAGGATGCAAGGGAGTGCGGCATAAAGCAAAACAAGGCCGCCAGTATTGATCGATTGACCAGGCTGATAGGCGAGCAAACTTAAGAGGGGTAGTGCCAAACCAGACAAGGCCAGCGCTAATTTTGCGAGCAAAGTCCAGACACCGTAATAGCTGGCGGGCGCTTGGGTTTTTGGGATGATTTCCGCGAGTAAAACCGGTGGCAGCGCCAGATCTGCGCCTAATGCTAAGCCAGATGCTACGCACACCAACATGTAAGCCGCCGTGTTTCCGCTCGCCAGAAACGCCGCACCGATAAAACTCATAATAGCAATGGCCATACCGAGTTTCCACGCCAATATGGTACCTATGCGTTTGGCGAGAAATATCCATATTGGTAAGCCCAGTGCTCCGGCGATGAAATAGCTCGCTAAAAAATAGCCGGCTAAATGTGGTGCTTGGAGTCGATCATTGATAAAAAAAAGTGATAGTGTCGCTGGGATGGAAACGGAGACAGAATTGATGAAATAAATGGGTAACAGGCGCCGAAATTTTTTATTGGACAATGCCTCGCGCAAGCTAACTGCCGTATCGAGCGTGTGCTTTTGCCATTTTGGTGCGCCTCGTAAAAGGCCGATGATACCTATCACTAGCAAAACCGAAAATCCCAATGCGTAGTAGCTGAGACCAGCATTCATTTTTGTCGGAAAACCTTGCATGATAAAACTAGGAATGAGACTGGCGAGAATTACGCCAACTAGTCCCAATCCTTCTCTCCAAGCCGCGCCGTCTAGCAATGTTGATGTGCTTGATGCTGAATTTGATACTGAATTTGAAGTTGTGTTTGTTAGGCGCGCACCCCAAGATAGGTAGGCAATATTGATCATACTGTGAGCTGTGTATGCCACGATCAACATGACGCCTAGCCATGCAAGCAATAAATTTGTATTGGTGTCGCCCGGCGCAATTGCAATTGGCGGCCGCCATAGTCCATAAAATGCGATCGCCAACAGTAGCGAGGCAAAAATAAACCAGCTCGCCATAGCTTGTTTTCGCTTGTCAATTATTTTTCCCAGGAATGGGTCTTGCATCGTATCGACGATGCGGGCAAAGAACAGCACCAATCCCGTACTCGCCAGTGGCAAACCAAGTTGCGTCGTATAGTAGGCAGGAATTTGGACATAGACCGGCAACGCTGCCATCGCTAGTGGCAAACCCAGAAATCCATAACAAACGTTTGGGATAACACTGCGCGAAAGTGTTTGCGCAAGCGTCATGGCTGGGTGCCGGTTAGTTGCTTGCGAAGGCTACTGTCTTTACTCCGTGGATCAAACCAGATGGAGAAAAAAGCCTCAGAAAATTCAGTGTCCTTTATCTCTGCCAATAACTTGTCGCGACTATAAAAACGGCAGCCTATTTTTGGAAGGTAGACACCAATCAGTTGGTCACCAGGTTTGACATCGGTAAATGCCGCTTCCATGTGGGCTTTCCAGCGTTGTAAGGTGGCAGCATTAACATTTTCACCTCGCAGCCTTTTGATTTCTTCAATACTGGTGTCCACAAATCGTTCACGGGAAATATTTTTCTGATAGGTAATTTCTAATGCAAAACTAGCCTTGGAATCAAAAACGAGTGATTCCGTCCAAAGTTTGGCTGAATAAATATGAAGTCCAAACCAACGCAATTCACCGCTTCCCAGCACCTTTGCCTGTGGAAGATCTTGTTGCCAAAGGGCCGCATGTGCAACTGCAGCCGAACTACTCAGTGCAATGGTCAAGATAAGCTGGCTTAAAATTTTAAACATTTTTCTGTAGAGTAAATTGCACGACATCTGTACTTCCTTCATCAAACCCAGCTTCACAATAGGCAAAATAAAGTTGCCAGATACGCTGAAATTTCTCGCCGAATCCTTGCGCTGAAATAAACTCTCTTTGCGCAACAAAATCATTATTCCAACGACGTAAAGTTTCTGCATAATCTTTGCCGAAAGCGAATTGCTCACTGATCTGAAAGCCGTGTTTTTCAGCATACTGGCAGAAGCGCACTGGGCTAGGCAACATGCCACCAGGGAAAATATATTGCTGAATAAAATCTGTACTACTGCGGTAGCGTTCAAAGCGCGATTCGTCGATGGTGATGGTTTGCACCAATGCACGGCCACCTTTTTTTAGGCGTTTGTGAACCGCATCAAAATAACCTGGCCAGTATTTTTCGCCGACTGCTTCAAACATCTCTATCGAAACAACAGCATCGTAGGTTCCTGTCATGTCGCGGTAGTCACAAATCCCTAGGCTGACCAGATGTTCTAGTTGGCTTTTTTGAATGCGCTTTTTGGCGATTTCCAGTTGAGATGGTGATATGGTTACACCACGCACAGCAATACCTTGAAGCGCCGCGTGCTCGG
>JANYFV010000543.1 GCA_025359635.1 Undibacterium sp.
CAAATCTGCCGCAAACTCGGGCAAATTGAGCAGCTTGCCCTTGTTGAAACGACCTTCAGGATCGATGCGCATTTTGTAATCGCGAAAATCCTTGATCTCTTCTTCGGTAAGGTACTCTAGCTTAGTGATACCGATGCCATGTTCGCCCGAGATCACACCATCGAGTGAACGCGCCAGCACCATGATGCGAGCTACTGCACGATGCGCCACTTGCAGCATCGCATAGTTATCCGAGTTGACCGGAATATTGGTATGCACATTGCCGTCACCCGCATGCATGTGCAAGGCCACGAATACGCGGCTGCGCAACACCTGCTTATGCATGGCAGTGCATTCATCGAGGATCAGCCTGAAGGCGGCGCCATTGAAAATCTGGCGCAGCAGGGCACGCACTTCTGTCTTCCATGAAACACGCACGGTTCTGTCCTGCACGATATCAAATACCGTGGCATCAGGATGGCTTTGCAAGCGCTGATCGAAAACGAATTCCAGTTTATCCAGACCGAGTGTCAGCATGTCTGCTTTGGCGCTGGCCAAAGGCCTATCCAGATTATTGAGCAGATAAGTCCAGCGCGCCTCGGTCGCTTGCAGTAAATTATCAGCCTGATTGACGCGGTCTTCCAGCAATTCAGCAGCGGGAATATCATCGCCATCAACATCTTCGCTCTTGCCCAACGGCAGATGGCCTTTGGCGAAAAATGCCTTCAGTTCAGCGATTAACGCCAGCTTGTTTTGTATCGATAGTTCAATATTGATACGCTCTATGCCGTCGGTATATTCGCCCATGCGATTGAGCGGAATCACCACGTCTTCGTTGATCTTGAAGGCGTTGGTATGTTTGGAAATAGCCGCAGTCTTGGCGCGATCGAGCCAGAATTTTTTGCGTGCTTCCGGGCTGACGGCCACGAAACCTTCACCTACGCGCGTGTTGGCAATGCGGATCACTTCCGATGCAGCTTGCGCCACGGCATTTTCATCATCGCCTACGATGTCGCCAAACAGCGCCATCTTCGGCAAGACGCCACGTTTGGATTTAGTGGTGTAGCCAACTGCGCGCAGATAACGCTCATCCAGATGTTCCAGGCCCGCCAGAATCGCCCCACCTTTTTTTGTTTCGCCATCGAGATAATCTTTGATCTCGACGATACTCGGAATCGCATCGCGCGCCTGGCCAAAAAATTCCAGACAAACCGTGCGCGTGAATTTAGGCATCTTGTGCAAAATCCAGCGTGCCGACGTGATCAAACCATCACAGCCTTCTTTTTGTACACCGGGCAAACCGGACAGAAATTTATCCGTCACATCCTTGCCCAGACCTTCTTTGCGGAAGCTGCGGCCAGGAATATCGAGCTGTTCGGTTTTGAAGGCTTGTTTCTCACCCGGATGCGTCCATTCGAGTTTGAACTTGGCTACCGGTGCGTCGTGAATCTTGCCCAAATTGTGCTCAAGGCGCGTAACTTCTAGCCAATCACCATTCGGATCAACCATTTTCCACGAAGCCAGATTATCTAGCGCAGTGCCCCACAGAACAGCTTTCTTACCGCCGGCATTCATGGCGACGTTGCCGCCGACGCAAGAGGCCTCGGCAGAAGTCGGGTCTACCGCAAAGACAAAACCCGCCTTGTCAGCCGCATCCGAGACGCGTTTGGTCACTACGCCCGCACCGGAATAAATCGTAGCGTATTCACGGTCAACACCAGGCAGCATGGTCATCTCTACGCTACCCAGTTGCTCCAATTTCTCTGTGTTGATCACCGCGGAAAAAGGCGTCAGCGGAATTGCACCGCCGGTGTAGCCAGTTCCACCGCCGCGCGGGATAATGGTTAAGCCTAACGTGATACAGCTTTTGACCAGTCCCGCCATTTCATCTTCGGTATCTGGCGTCAGCACCACAAACGGATATTCGACGCGCCAGTCGGTCGCATCGGTCACGTGCGAGACACGGCTTAAACCATCGAACTTGATATTGTCTTTGGCCGTATGTTTGGCCAGCAGTTTATTTGCCTTCTTGCGCAGATCGTAGGTATCACGAAACTCTTGTGAGAAATCGGCCACCGCTTTGCGTGCAGCCTGCACCAGAATCTCTACGCTATTGCTACGCTCGGTATCGTCGTCATTGGCGGTGCTGATGCGGCGCTTTTCAACTTCCTGCAAACGATGATTTAAGGCATCGATCAAGGCTTGGCGGCGCTTGGGATTGTCCAGCATATCGTCCTGCAAATACGGATTGCGCCGCACGACCCAAATATCACCCATCACTTCATACAACATGCGCGCCGAACGACCGGTCTGGCGCTTGCCACGCAACTTATCGAGCAAGCTCCACGCATCATCACCGAGCAGGCGAATCACAATCTCGCGATCGGAGAACGAGGTGTAGTTATAAGGAATCTCGCGGACGCGGGTGGCAGTCGTGGCGCCTTGTGGCGCATCGGCGGCTAATGCAGGGATTTGTGCTGGAGCGTTCATCTGGGGCTTGGTTGGACGGATTTTTAAAGGCTCATTTTAGCGTATTGCGTTGCACCACGCTGTAACAGCCTTGAACTTTATACGGCATTGTGTTGGTTTTTTCGCAGCATTTCCGTACAAAATTTGGTGAATTCCGCGAATGGAAAATTATGATATCCGGAATTGCCACAGAGACCAATACTGCAAGCACCTTAAAAAGATGATGCTTCAGCTTTCAAATATGGTGAATGTACCGACGATAAATTAGCTATATCAACTCAATAACTCAGCCAGCCAATGCCAAAATCCATCTGGCACATTCAGCAACAAATAAGTCATCGTGATGTAGCGCAAAAATTTACCTATCGCCATGTAGGCTACGCTAGGCCAAAATGGTAGTTTTAGCCATCCGCCTAAAGTACAGATCGGATCACCTATTCCTGGTAACCATGCCAGCACCATCGTTTTTGCGCCGTATTTGGCCAACCAGCGAAACCACACTGTTTCCGTCTCCTTGAAAAAGGATTTTTTTGCGTAATATCCCATCGCGTAATCAACAATGCCACCCAAGGTGTTCCCTATCGTAGCGACTAAGACAACCAGCCACAAGGTCGAAGGATCGGCCTTAATTACCGCAAATACTAAGGGTTCCGAGCCCAAGGGAATTAAGGTAGCAGAAATAAAACTAACGATAAATACGGCCACCAAGCCAATTTTAGGCACAGCAAGAACGCCGAAAAGCCAGTGTATTGCCACCTCTATCATAGGGTTCCAATGTAATCTTAAAGTCATCCATTATAATGGCGCTTGTTTCCCTCAATCTACTCACGTTTGGCCTCCATGACGACTGATTATTTAAAAAAAATCCTGACAGCACGCGTTTATGACGTTGCTTTTGAAACACCGTTGGAATTTGCACCCAGCTTGTCGGCTCGTACAGAAAACCGAATTTATTTCAAACGTGAGGACATGCAAAGCGTATTCAGCTTCAAGCTGCGCGGTGCCTACAATAAAATTGCTCACTTAACTCCAGCCCAACTCAAACGCGGCGTGATCTGTGCCTCGGCGGGCAATCATGCCCAGGGCGTGGCGTTGAGCGCGGCAAAAGTTGGTTGTAAAGCGGTGATTGTGATGCCGACCACCACCCCACCCGTCAAGATCGATGCGGTACGTGCCCATGGTGGTGACAATGTCGAAATCGTCTTGCATGGTGAGTCGTATAACGACGCCTATGATCACGCTGCAATACTGGAAAAAAAGCGTAAGCTGACCTTTGTCCACCCTTTTGATGATCCGGATGTGATCGCTGGCCAAGGCACCGTTGGTATGGAAATACTGCGCCAACATGCCGAACCTATTCATGCGATCTTCGTGGCGATAGGCGGTGGCGGTCTGATCGCCGGTGTTTCGGCCTATGTCAAGGCAGTGCGGCCTGATATCAAAATCATCGGCGTACAAACCACCGATTCAGATGCAATGGCACGCAGTCTGAAGGCGGGCAAACGCGTTACCTTGAGCGATGTCGGCCTGTTCTCGGATGGCACTGCGGTGAAATTGGTGGGCGAAGAAACCTTCCGCCTGGCCAAGATGTATGTCGATGAAATTATTCTGGTCGATACCGATGCGGTCTGTGCTGCAATCAAAGATGTATTCCAGGATACCCGCAGTATTTTGGAACCTGCCGGTGCACTCGCAGTGGCGGGTTGCAAGGCGTATATAGAACGCGCCAAAACAAACAAAAAACCGCTTAAAAATGAAACCATGGTGACCATCGCTTGCGGTGCGAATATGAATTTTGACCGTCTGCGCTTTGTCGCAGAACGCGCCGAAGTGGGTGAAGCGCGCGAGGCGGTATTTGCCGTGACCATTCCAGAAGAGCACGGCAGTTTCCGCCGCTTTTGCGAAATGATAGGTCCGCGCAACGTTACTGAATTTAACTACCGTATCAGCGATCAAAAAACCGCACACATCTTTGTCGGCATACAGGTCAGCAATCGCGATGAGTCAGAAAAAATTGCTAAAAATTTTGTCAAGCATGGTTTTCCCACTTTGGATTTGACCAATGACGAGCTGGCCAAATTGCATATCCGCCATCTAGTCGGTGGCAAGAGCGCATTGGCACAAAATGAATTGCTGTATCGATTTGAGTTCCCGGAACGTCCCGGTGCATTAATGCGCTTTTTAAACAGCATGGCGCCGAACTGGAATATCAGCCTGTTTCACTATCGCAATCACGGTGCGGATTACGGTAGAACTTTGGTCGGTTTGCAAGTACCAAAAAAAGAGATGAGAGCCTTCCGCGAATTCTTAACTACGCTTGGCTATCGCTATTGGGATGAGAGTAATAATCCTGCTTACCAATTATTTTTAGGCTAGGTCGCTTCTCGCCACTTCACTCTACATCCATGAACGCATCAGATAAAAACAATCAGCCGGAACATTCTCTACTCGGCAAACCGGCAAGCTATACGGCGTATTACGATGCGTCGCTATTGTTTCCAATTCCACGTGCTGACAAGCGACTTGAATTAGGTCTTCATGCCAATGCGCAATTGCCGTTTTTTGGCATGGATATCTGGAACGCATATGAAGTGTCCTGGCTCAATTTGCGTGGCAAGCCACAAGTGGCGATTGCCACGATTATGGCACCGGCAGATTCGCCTAACATTATTGAATCGAAGTCATTTAAGCTTTATCTGAATTCTTATAATCAAACCAAACTGGCCGGTACAGAGGCTTTGCTAAGCCTGTTGCAAGCCGATCTTTCCGCCGGGTTTGGTGCGCCAGTGCAGGTAACGCTGACTCTGCAAGAAAATTTTTCTAGTTTAAAAATGCAGGAGCTCGATGGCCTGTTGCTGGATAGATTAGATCTGGAAATCGACACTTACACACCGAATCCTTTGCTGCTCAAGGCCGACAGCCAGGTCGCACCGGTGGAAGAAACGCTGGTCTCGCATTTACTCAAATCCAATTGTCTGGTCACTGGCCAGCCAGATTGGGGCAGCGTGCAAATTCATTATGTAGGCGCCCCTATCGATCAAGAAAGTTTGCTGCGCTATCTGATAGGATTTCGTGGTCACAATGAATTTCACGAGCAATGCGTTGAACGCATTTTCATCGACGTGATGCAACAATGCAAGCCACAAAAGCTCTCAGTCTATGCGCGCTACACCAGACGTGGCGGGCTAGACATCAACCCATGGCGCAGCAATTTCAGTACTGGGCAAAAGCCGTCCAATGCACGCTGCGCCAGACAATAAATTTACCCTTCACCTTTCAACATCATGTCATTATTTACCTTTAAAAAACTTACTCAAACTCTTTGCATTATCGTAATTTCAGTGGGTGCAACATTTAGCAGTTTGGCCCAGGAAGCGCAAATAACAGCAACCACACCAACACCTTCAACAACCGCAGAAATGTCCGCAACCACGGCAACTGGTTGGTGGAATCAGGCAAAAACCAAGACCTTGGATATCTATAACAATGGCGAGCTGTCCATCATGCTTTCTGGTTATGCGCGACACGGTCGCAATACCTACACACCAGAACGTATCAAGGAGTTAAACGAATTGGCCTGGGGCATAGGCTTTAGTAGCGCGACCAGGGATAAGAAAGACAACGAAGAATCAATCTATGGTCTAGCGATATCTGATTCGCATTTCACCCCCCAATTGATGGCAGGTTATGCTTATCAATGGATGAAGCCCCTGGGCGACCGGTATGAAGCAGGAATTGGCTACACTACCTTGCTAATTAGCAGAACGGATTATTTCCGCGGCATTCCTTTTCCTGGCATTTTACCTGTCGCATCGATCGGTACACGCAGTACAAAATTAATGGCAGCATACATTCCGCGCGTTTCGCGTCACAAGGGAAATGGCGATGTTTTATTACTATTTGCACGCATTGACTTGAATTAAGACTCAATTAAAGTTGTGAGCTGCCGTCGCTTCGGTTAAAGTGTCCGTCACCTTTATTCGAAGCGTCCGCAATTATTGTTGTGAATTCATTACATCAGATCACGCCATTCATACTCAGGCAAGCACCCAATCGTGCCCATGAAGCTCTACATCACGAGAAAGAAATTCTCGAAATGATTGCGCTCGACAAACCCTTGGCGCACATACTAGAAGATGTCTGCGACAGGATGGAGCGATTATTGGACAATGGCTCACTTTGCGCCATCATGCTGCTCGATATTGATAGCCAAGTTCTTTCTTTAGCCGCAGCGCCTTCACTACCGAGTGAACTTAGTAAAGAGTTTGAAAGCGTACCGGTAGGATTGCAATCGGGATCGTGTAGCGCCGCAATACACGCTATGAAGATCACGATTGTCGACGACATCGGTGCCAGTTCTTTATGGAAGAAGACCGGTGCAAATGTACTTAAACATGGTCTTCATTCTTGCTGGTCATTGCCAATTAAGACCGCGTTCAACGCAGTCTTGGGCACAGTCGATGTGTATCACCCATCACACCGTTCGCCAAGCGAAGATGAACAAGCCCTGATTATTGATGCCATGGATCTGATCGCATTAGCGATCGACAAAAAGAACATGGAGCAGAAACTGGAGCGCAGCGAGGAACGCTATCGCTCTGTGGTCACCAATCTTACCGAGGGGATTATGGTACTTGGGCCGCTTGGGAAAATCCTCACGTGCAATCCAAGTGCTCAACGCATTCTCAAAATCAAAGATCCCACGACGATCGGGCGTCGGCATCGTTATTTTGAACGTATTATTGGTGAAGATGGTGCCGAAATTATTCTGGGTGACGACCCTGCATCAAGTGTTTTTCGTACGGGTACCGCCATCGTCAATTTGTCTATCGGTGTAGAGTTACGCGACCATACTGTGGCATGGCTATTGGTCAATGCATTACCTATTACTGATCATAGCAGCGGCATAATTAGTGCTGTTCTCATCTCTTTCACAGACACGACAGCGTTTAGAGAAACACAAAGACAACTTAATTATGTTGCCACCCATGATGCTTTAACTGGCCTACCAAACCGCCATCAATTACATCAGCGGCTAACGCATGCTTTGTCTGGTGCACAAGCGAACAAGGTTGCCGTTATTTTTCTCGATCTTGATCGTTTTAAAAACGTCAACGACACGGCAGGGCATGCGGCAGGCGATAGCCTGTTGCGTGACGTTGCGACCAGACTGAACTCGTGCATACGCACATCCGACTTGCTGGCGCGTTTGGGTGGGGATGAATTCGTCATCGTGGCTGAATCCTTTGATAGCGCGCAACAACTAAAAGAATTGGCAGAACGTGTACTCGCCAGAATGCGCGAACCATTTTCGATCGATGGCAACGAATATCACCTCGGCACGTCCATCGGTATCAGCGTGTTTCCGCATGATGCTACGGATGGTCCAACCTTATTGCGTTGCGCGGATTCTGCGATGTATCTCGCCAAAGAATCTGGCCGAAATAATTATCAGTTTTTTACCACTGAACTCAACGTACGAGCCCAACACCGTTACACATTAGAGCGCAACTTACGTCGGGCACTGGTTGAACAAGAATTCCTCGTCTTCTATCAACCTAAAGTCTGTCTGCGTACTTCTCGTATTATCGGTGCCGAGGCGCTGATTCGCTGGCAGATGCCAGACGCTGAGTTAATTCCACCGAATGAATTCATACCGATTTCTGAAGAGATAGGGCTGATCTTACCGATAGGTCGTTGGGTCTTAGAGCAATCATGCAAACAGGCAAAGATATGGCGTGATCAATTCGTCAGTGATTTGGTCATCAGCGTGAATATCTCACCTAAGCAATTTCAAGATCCGCATTTACCCAAATTTATAAAGCAGACACTAGAGGACAACGGCTTGCCAGGCGAGGCCCTGCAACTTGAAATTACCGAAGGATTATTAATGGGAGAAGTCGAGCTACTTCTACCCTTATTTGTCTCCATCAAAAAGTTGGGCGTCAGCATTTCTCTCGATGATTTCGGCACTGGATTCTCGTCTTTATCTTACTTGCAACGTTTTCCTATCGACAATCTCAAAATAGATCGCTCCTTTATTAGCGCTATTCCGGGCAATCAAGACTCTGTGACATTGACCCACGCCATCATTGCGATGGCAAACGCCTTGGGCATGAGCGTCACGGCAGAAGGTGTAGAACAGAGCGAACAATTGTCTTTTCTGAGAGATTCTGGCTGTCAGGAAATTCAAGGATTTTACTTTAGCAAGCCTTTGTCGGTGATCGACTTTGAAACCTTATTAGAAAATCACGCAAAATAGAGATGTATGCATAGCAGGAGAAACAAGCCTATAATTTGGTCGTTGCGTTTTTTGAACAGCGCACTCTCCGGCATCTCCATTGCTTTAGCATCATGACGAATATCGCGAAAATCTTACCCCTAGCCAATGTCCTTCTGGATCTTGAAGTGTCCAGCAAAAAACGTGCGTTTGAACAAGCCGGTCTGTTATTTGAAAATAACTGCAGTATTGCCCGCTCCACCGTTTCAGATAATCTCTTTGCGCGCGAGCGTCTTGGCTCTACCGGACTTGGACATGGCGTTGCTGTGCCGCATGGTCGAATCAAGGGATTAAAAGCACCGATTGCGGCATTTGTGCGACTCGCAGAAGCAATTCCTTTTGAATCGCCTGATGGGCTACCGGTTAGTCTATTAATATTCTTGCTGATGCCAGACCATGTCACTCAACAGCATCTGGAAATTCTCTCTGAAATCGCTGAAATGCTATCCAACGAAGTTTTTCGTGAGACACTCAATACTGAACCTGACGCAGCGATCATTTACGAAAAAATTATAAGCTGGCAACCCAACTTACAATCGATCTCCTGATGCCGAAGATACCCAAGGATCAAGATCGACAGCTGTGTTGATACTCTGCTGATACTCTGCTGACTATCTTCTGACTCTCTCGCATTTCGCTAAGCCGCCACCATGCCAATATTGACAGAACTCACCATACAAAAAATCTACGATGACAATCGAGATACGCTGCAATTAGGCTGGTTCGCCGGCTTCTCCGGCGCAGAGAAACAAATCACTGGCGATGCCACTTCTTCTGCCGATCAGGTCGGCCACTTAAACCTGATTCACCCTGGCCGCATCCAGGTTTTGGGCCATCAGGAACTCAATTACTACCATCGGCTGTCACCTATCTCGCGCGGCAACCTTTTCAAAGAACTGGTCGCCGGTGACCCACCCGCCCTGATTGTTTCTCAAGGCCTCGAATCGCCACCCGACTTTCTGACCAATTGTGACGACAAGAATATTCCCTTGTTTTCCACGCCCTTGCCAGCCGCGCAAGTCATCGATTTTTTGCGTGTTTATCTCTCTAAAAAACTTGCCCAGCGTGTCACCATGCATGGCGTTTTTATGGACGTTTTAGGCGTAGGCGTATTGATCACAGGCGAATCAGGTCTCGGCAAAAGCGAACTTGGGCTAGAACTTATCTCTCGTAGTCACGGTCTGGTGGCCGATGATGCGGTCGAATTTTCCCGCATTGCGCCGAATATGATAGAAGGTCGCTGTCCAGAATTATTGCAAAACTTGCTGGAAGTACGTGGCTTGGGTTTACTCGATATCAGAGCTATTTTTGGCGAAACTGCAGTACGTCGAAAAATGCGTCTAAAATTAATCGTGCATCTGGTCAGACGTAGCACATTGGAAGAAAATTACGAACGCCTGCCTATCGATTCTCAGGCAGAAGAAGTACTGGGTTTGCCCATCAAAAAAGTTGTCATCCCCGTTGCAGCTGGTCGCAACATTGCGGTTTTGCTAGAAGCTGCGGTGCGCAACACAATATTACAACTACGTGGAATTAATACGCTTGACGATTTTATGGAAAAACAACGTCGAGCAATGAGCGACGATAACGAGTAAACTAAGGGCTCACCTAAGCTCAATTCACACTTTTTTATTCCATGCGCATCTTACTTATCTCAGGTATTTCCGGTTCCGGTAAATCAGTTGCACTTAATGTATTGGAAGATGCAGGATTTTATTGTGTCGATAACCTCCCCCCGAGTTTATTGCCCGACTTAGTGCATACCCTGATTGCAGAAGGCATACAATCAGCAGCGATGGCGATCGATTCGCGCAGCGCACATTTGCTCACCAGCGTCCCCGACACCATAGAAACGCTGAAACAGGAAGGTCACGAAGTCACCGTATTATTTCTCACAGCGAGTACAGAATCTCTGGTTGCCCGATTCTCTGAAACCCGTCGCAGCCACCCGCTATCGCATCGACTGCAACAAATCCAACCCAAAGAAGAACGTCTGAGCCTGACTGAATGCATACAGGAAGAGCGCGAGATGCTGTCCACTCTGCAATTCCTCGCGCATGTGGTCGACACCTCCAACCTCAGCGCCAATACTTTGCGCGCCTGGGTAAAAGATGTGATTCATATTGCCCACTCACCTCTGACGCTGATGTTTGAATCTTTCGCTTTCAAGATTGGTGTGCCGCTAGATACCGACTTCGTGTTTGATGTGCGCATGCTACCCAACCCCTATTACGATCTCGAACTACGTCCGCTCACGGGCCAAGATGCACCGGTCATCAACTTTCTCGACCAGCAAGAAATGGCCCAGGATTTATTCGAAGACATCCGCAGTTTCATCGAAAAATGGATGCCCTCGTTCAAGCACGATAATCGCAGCTATTTAACAGTGGGAATAGGTTGCACCGGAGGCCAACATCGCTCGGTCTACATGGTAGAAAAACTGGCGGAATATTTTAAGGATTCCGAACAGGTACTGGTGCGTCACCGACGCTTGATGTAAAAATTAAACATGCTTGCCAGGCATGTTTAATTTTTATCTTTTACATCATCACCACTCTACGCATTTTATTCGCGACAAATGACAGACACCCTACCGTCAATGCGACGCACACCAGCAATGCGATAGCGATTGAAGTAACTCCAACTGCCTCGCCCTTGAGTACATGGTTCATCATCAGGGATTGCGCAATCGATGGCGTCCATTGAAACCAGACGGGTTCGCGCCCCGTATTAAACATCAGCATCATCGGTGCCATCGAGATCACCATACTCAAAATCTGGTTGCGTACTTGTGCCTCTTTAAAACTTTTGCAGGTCAGAGAAATGGCGACTTGCACGGCCGAGATGGCGGCGGCCAGTGGTAATAACACCAGCAAGAAACTGACGGCATCTGAAGCGCCGAACTGAAACTCGGCGCGCAATGCATCATTGCGCACCAACCATTGCGATGGAAAAAAACTCAATACGGTGAGCAACGCGACCAGCATGCTAATCGTTGCCACCGCGCCCCATTTACCGATCGCGAGTTGCCAGCCATTGACCGGGTTCATCATCAACGGCTCCAGCGATCCGCGTTCACGTTCGCCGGCGGTGGTGTCGATGGCTGAAAACATGCCGCCGATGACGATAGCCATAATCAGGGCAAACGGCAACATGCCGGTGACCGTGACTTTACGTTCATCCGCTCGATTTAAATGATGCTCTCTGATATCGACCAATTGCAGAATTTCTGGCGAAACACCGCGCATCATGAGACCCATCACTGCGGCCTCCTGCGTGTAGTTATCCAGCAGCTTCTTTAGTGGACGCAAACCGAATTCTGCCTGCTGGTTGGAGGTGTCGAAGACAATTTCCAGCGATACTTTTTTCGCTTGAGAGAGGTTCATTTCAAAATTTTTCGGCACTAGCAAAACTGGCTGCAACAACTCTTTGCTACGGAGTTTCTCTTCATAGTCTTTTGGTGCATCCTTGATCTGATAGCCCTGCCGCAAAATGAAATTTTCTAGCCTGGGTGCCTGTTTGATGTTGACTGCCATCACTGTGCGCTTATCTTCCTGTGCCTCGACCTGAGACATGATTTCAGAAAAAATAACTAGCAGCAGTGGCACAAATAATAAGGCGCTGAACAGTACCATCATCAAGGTACGGCGATCGCGCATGGCGTCGGTCAGCTCTTTACGAAATATCGCGATTATGGCGTTCATCAGTTAACTCCAGTAGGTGCGTCTGCTGTCTGTAAAAATGCCAGCTTGACGAAGGCGTCTTCAAAATCGGACACACCGGCTTGTTGCAATAATTGCTCGACGGTGCCACTGGCAACGGTCTTTCCTCTAGCCACGATGACAACTGAATCGCACAGGCGCTCTACTTCTTGCATGATGTGGGTCGAGAAAATAATGCACTTCCCTCCTCCTTCGGCGGAACGCAGCCAGCGCAAAAATTCACGCAGCGCACGCGTCGCCACCACGTCCAGGCCGTTGGTCGGTTCATCGAGGATAATATTTTTTGGATCGTGGATCAGGGCTCGTGCCAGCGCTACTTTCATGCGCTCGCCCTGACTAAAACCATCGGTGCGCCGGTCGAGCAAAGCTGTCATGCCTAGCCAATGTGCGAGTTGATCGCAACGCTGTTCAATCGCACCGGCTTCCATGCCATGCAGGCTGCCATAGTATTGTATGTTCTCGCGCGCGGTTAGTCGTGGATACAAGCCTCTGGCATCCGACAAAATTCCCATACGTGCTTGTGAAGCTTGCTGGCCAGGAGCGACGATGACATCATCCACCGTGATCACACCTTTATCTGGCGCGAGTAGCGATGCCACCATACGCAAACTGGTGGTTTTTCCGGCACCATTCGCGCCCAG
>JANYFV010000479.1 GCA_025359635.1 Undibacterium sp.
CTTCAAATTTGCGTTAAAGTTCGGCAATCGGATGTATTGAGGGCAAAACTTTGAGCATGCAAAATTCGGGAAACGCCCAACGCAATGACTTGCAAGAATTGCTGCTTGAGGACGGAGAAGAGTTCGTACAGGCGGCGTTTATGGCTTTGTTGAATAGACGCCCTGATGCGACAGGCGGTCGATTGTACCTGCGCGCACTGCGTAACGGTACAAGCAAGCTGCAAATTCTGCATGAATTATCTATATCTGAGGAGTGCCGCCTGGTCGCTGGCGGAATTGAGGGGCTTGCTGATGCTTGTGTACGTGAAGGCATTGGCGTACCAGTTGGGACGTTAGTCACTGCGCCATCGACCAAAGCATTGCAGATTGGGTGTGTGGAACAAATCATTCTGCTTGAAAAAACAGATGAATTTATCGACGCTGCCTACTGGATATTGCTAAAGCGCGCGCCTGATGCAGAAGGCATCGCCAATTGCCATGAAAGGATTCGCGGCGGCGTAAGCAAGTTGCAAATCCTCAACGAAATATTTAACTCGCCAGAGTGTCGCGAAATTGGCGTGGAACTTCCGGGTTTGAGGGACGCATTTATACGCGAAGGCCTGGAAATTACGCCTCTCGACGTTCCGGTGCCCGCCGCAAATTCGATGCCCGCCGCGAATTCGGCGCAGGCAGCTGTAACGTTAGTGGAGCTACTGGACTACCAAGGCGGCCAATTCGTAGAGCGTGCGTACCTGACTCTGCTCAAGCGGGTGCCGGACAGTCAGGGATTTCAACATCGATTGCAACAGCTTCTTGGCGGCAGCGCGAAGATTCAAATTCTGCATGAAATATCGACGTCAACTGAGGCGCTCGAAGTACGCGCGTTGCTTCCCGGATTAACGACCGCGCTTCGCCAATACCGCGCATCACAGACCCCGATATTGGGAAGATTCGTCGGACTATTTCGCGATGTGGAAGGGAATTCGAAAGCCGAGCGCCGCGGGCGCGCAACCGAACAGCGTCTGCTGACTTTGGCGGTTGAAATTGGTGAACGGTTTGAGCAACTGGTAAGCAATATCCAAGTTCTATCCGAGGAAAAAGGTAACGCAATCATTACTCGTCAAAATGATGGTGCGCGTATCGCCAGTCTAGAGAGAAGTGTCGTTGCGTTGCGGCAGGTGATCGAACGAGTAACTCATCAAGTGAATATTTCTGGGCAATCGTCGACGGTTGACGTAATAACACAGTCTTCGGATCGGCTGGCGTTAACGTTACGGGCGGAGGAGATTGCGCGTGATCTTAAGCAGGCGCGTTAGAATTCGGAAGCTGTTTGTAGCTTGCAATTGATTGCGTCCGGGTATCTGTTGTGGCCCTCAGCCGGCCCCCAGGGTTTAGATTGCCATCTGGAGCGGTGTTCGGGGCAAAAGCGCTTTAAATAGCGCGCCAATGCTAGTTGGGCTAAAAATCGCCATGGTTGCTCTTTTGCTACGTGGTCACACTTGTACATGGCGCGATCTCTAGGCCCAATAAAATAATTCCCTGAACAATAACTAAACAATGCGGATTTTGATTGATTTGCAAGGTTGCCAATCCGGTAGCCGCTTTGGTGGTATCGGGCGCTACTCCATGGCGTTAGCGAAAACCATGATGCGGCAAAATTCATCCCACGAAATCAGCTTGCTGATAAATAGCCGACTGCCAAACGAGAACTTGATTCGTATGGAGTTTGCCAACCTGATGCCGCAGCAAAACATCCATACGTTCGCGGTGCCAGCGTATGTTGCTGCTGAAAACGATTTGCCTGGACATACGCGGATGGCAGAGCTCATTCGGGAAAAACGCATTGCCGAAATAGACCCTGACGTACTCCACATTGCGAGTCTGTTTGAGGGTGCCGGAGAGGATGTCGTTACCTCAGTCGGCATGTTGTTTCCCGCCGAGCGCACTGCGGTAACGCTCTACGATTTGATCCCGTACCTGGAACAGGAAATTTACCTGACCAATCGGATGCTCCTGGATCACTACTTACGTAAGCTTGATGGCTTGAAGCGTGCCGGCATGATAGTCTCGATTTCCGAATTTTCCCGTATCGAGGCATTGCAACACACCAGTATTCCGGAACATCGAATCAAAAATATTTCGTCAGCGGTGGATCGGCAGTTCGCACCGATCAAAATCGATGCCGAATCCAAGCAAGCGCTATTGCTAAAGTCCGGGATCCAAAAATCATTTCTGATGTTTACTGGAAGCTTTGATACGCGCAAAAATCATCGTCGTTTGGTGGAGGCATTTGCGAAAATTCCCTCCGTGTTACGCCAACAGTACCAACTAGTGATTATTGGAAAAGGTGAGGATCGTCAAGTTGCGCGTTTGCGGGCGGTCGGCCAGTCGCACGGTTTGAGCGCACATGAGCTGGTTTTTGTCGGCCATGTTACAGACGCTGAACTCGTCAGCTTGTACAACCTGTGTACGCTATTTGTCTTCCCTTCATTGCGTGAGGGGTTTGGCCTGCCTGTGCTGGAAGCGATGTCGTGTGGCGTACCAACGATTGGATCGAACAGAACCAGCATTCCCGAAGTAATAGACCGCGCCGATGCCCTGTTCGACCCTGAAGACGTTGATGATATTACAACTAAGATGGTCGCCGTTCTCAGCGACGC
>JANYFV010000495.1 GCA_025359635.1 Undibacterium sp.
TTTTCCTGAATATACCCTCCTGGCCAAACAACTAGAATACGCCAACCCCAACTGGCGCCCCATCATTCCTGAGTGGGCAGTAATCAATGAACAAATTTTAGGCAACCTGATTCACGAGGCAGTAGCAGGCATAATCGCCCCGGCCTTAGCGTTAGAGCAAGCTGAAGAAAAGATGAAAGCAGTCATAAAAAATGCTGGCCACTACCGGACATAATCACCTATAGAAACACAGCAAAATCGCGGCAGCTGCTTGCAAAAGTATTTTGTCTCTGTCATAATAGTCGCTTGCGTTGCCGAGATGGCGGAATAGGTAGACGCACGGGACTCAAAATCCCGCGCTGCAAGGCGTGCCGGTTCGATTCCGGCTCTCGGCACCAATAGCATTCTCATGTTATAAGTAATTTAGAGAACCCTGTAAAGCTAATAAAATCAAAGCTTTACAGGGTTTTTTTATTTGCCAATTTTAAAAAAATCTGTCTAAAAAATCTCAATTCGGCTTGCAGCAAAAAAACACACTTGATCGTCAACCTTACCTTTTCTTACCTCTTTTTACCTCGCGTTTTGTGCTATTTTGTTCTGCACTTTTTTTACCTATCGTATCGGCGCCAGCCACACCGTTACCTAGCCCCGTTGCGTTCACGCTGACGTAGCCTCTTCATGTATGCGTCGTCGACCAGATCATCCGGCCCCAGATCCAAGGCGCAGTTTGCTAGCGAGGCTAGCGTTCGATCAGTAAGCTTGAAGCCCTTTGGCAGTTGGCCATAATTCTCCGCGCTATTTTCGTCGATAGCAGCGAACAGCGCCTTGAAGAAGTCTGCGCGTGATGGGCGCGATGCCGCTGTCGCGGCAGCCGTCAATGGGTCTGTGGCCTCCATCACAGATTTTTCAGCGTCGGATGCCAACTCCTGCAGGCATTCGCTTAGCGAGGGCCAGTATTTCAGATCGAACTGCCTACGTAGATCTCTCAGCTTTTCTTGGACGTAAGACTGGAATAGATAGTTGTTCTGAGATGCAGCCTCGATTACGCCGCAGACGTGGTAGTGGGTGTCGCTGCTGAAGCCAGAAGTTTCGTGCAGATTGGAGCGCTGTTCCAATAGTGTCGCCAGTTCGTCTGCCTTCCTGGCGATCTGCTGATTGGCGTTAGCAAGTTCATCGCGCGCAGTGCGCGCCTCAATAATCTTTTCTGGATTCCAAAACGCAGCCATATTCAGTACCAGGCCAAGAAAGATCTTAAGCGCTTGCTGACGCGCGTGGAGTTTGTCGTGCAATTCTTCGTAGGCATCACGCAATTCGATTCCACGCGTTAACAACCGATCAGCAACGGCATTTTCGCTTGGCAGGATGTGGTGCTCAATGTGATAGCGTTTCTCCTCCAGAAGTAGAGTTTCACAGATTTACTGCGCGTTTTTTGGTTGAGATGAGTTCATGCTCTGTCCTTAATTTATCTAATTTTTCACATCGTACAGAACCAAGACGTACTTGTCGGTACCTCAGCAACTATCTCTAAACTGCCTTTGAGGTACCGACAAGCAAGCCTGTCGCTGCGCACATATCATCTGCAGAACCTCACACCATTTGTGGCACGATTATTCTCACAAGTTTTGCGCCATTGCCACGTCAATCGTTTCAAAAATACGTTTCAAAATTCGTTGATCGTTTCATAAATAAGGTTTGTCATGTATTTGCTTGGCAGCAAAAAAACATATGGTAAATTTACCTCATATTAACTGCACTCACATCCCAACCAAACGACAAAGGCATTTCAGCGTGGGATCGGTATTCACCTGAAGAAATCAAACGCATACTAGTGATTTTCGTCATTGGAATATTTATTTTTGAGGTGGCTTTGCAGGTATTAACAAACCTTCTTCGATGAGGTCTTTAACAATACTTGCCTGTTGCGCATCGCGCCTCCGCTTCAAGGGATCCCGGTTTGGCGCTTCGGTTGCCAACCAATTCTTGAATTCCACAAAAACTTGAGGGTCGATAGTTTTCATTGTAGCCATCGCTCCGTTTGCAGCGAAAACCACTCGTTCAAATTTTGGAGATTGGGTCAACACATCAGCACGGAGCGCTTGTGTGACCCAAAGGTCGTTTTCGTCGTTTGAAAGCTGAAATGGATGCTCATCCCCTTCTTGATTAGGCCGACGTAAGAAGTCGACCTCGAAGCCTTTATCATTCACGGCGGTTTCAAGTGCTCCCTCTTTGCGCTCGAAGGAGCGGTCGACTTTACGTAGAATGTCAAGTATTGAGACTTGGAGCTTCTCCATCTCAGCCAAAAATCGTACTCTCTTTCTTGCATCCCATAGCAAATCGACGTCTTGCGTTGCCAAAGCTGCTGGGAGTATTCGTACACCGGCCGCAGTCTCGTACGCATAGAGAGCATGTGTTCCGACGACGGTAAAGTGTTCCGATAGACCGGCATTTTCGAGCTCTTGAAGCAATTCAACAACGATGTTTGGCACCCTTCCGACTCGCAAAGCTTTATTGAGACGACGATGTTTATCCATCTCTGCAGCCAAGGTAGCCGCTCGCATTTCAATTTCTTTCTTTTTTGAAATGTAAGCTTCGTAGATTTTTTCAGTTTCGGGCGATCGACGACCTAGCCTCTCTTGTCTCTTCTGAGGGAGAGTCTTAACGAGCTGCTGTCCTTCGGGCTCTTGCTTCCAATACATTCCAGGTGCGTACGCTCGAGCTCTCTTCCGAGTCTTATGGAACTCGGTGAAAACTGCTTCAGCATCGATTGCCTGTCGAATCGCGTCTTCTGGGATTGGGGTGTAGTTCATGTCAGTCCTGGGCTCAGCCGTCATTTTCATAATTTCTTAATTATGACGGGAATCCTTTATTTAAGCCAATCCCCGTAGAAATTATGATTTTATATTTTTAACGGTAGATTTCTTTTTTGTTAATTTTAAGATGTTTTCTCAGGTCAGAAGGCAAAAATTTCAATTGGAAAAAACGATTTCCTGCAAAGACATGCCCCTATCAGCGCATTCAGAATTCACATCATCTACCAAACTCTCACTCAAATGTCGCTCAAACTTGATATTAAAAATCCACAATTTGTGCTGGTTTGTTCTATTAATCGATTTAAATATCGACTATTTTTCACGAAACGTAGAGCCAGATTGGGTTTGTGGGCGATAGGCATTTGCAAAAATACGTCCCTCAAAATCCCGCGCTGAAAGGCGTGCCGGTTCGATTCCGGCTCTCGCACCATTTAACTGTTTTACCCCGTATCACCAAAGCTCAAGACCCGCGTGTTTCATAACATTGCGGGTTTTTTGTTGTCTCAAGCTATCTCAAGCAGTCACACTTGGGAACCCGGCTTTTTGAAACTGCCCATCGACATTGCTAGTGAAGTGACGCAAACCCAGTGGCATTTGATCTGCCAGCTTTAGCAAGCGCGGAAAACCTTCATGTGGAACAGTATCGCGATAGAGCTGCAAGCGATGGCCATAAAAGCCCCAGGCCAATTCTGGATGCCGCTGAAACGCTTTGGGGTTTGCGATTTGGGTGAAGCTGATACCTAGGTTGCCTAATGCTGGATAGGCATTCCAGAAACCATTTTCACCCCTAAAATCTGGCAAACCCGAATCAATGCCTATACCTGCGCCGGAGGTGATAACCAATGCATCGGCGTCAGCAATTAACTCTGCAGCGGAAAAAATTGCGTTATTAATTTGAATTTGATTCTTATGCATCGCGTGAAAATATTACTCTCGAAATTCAAGATGTGTCACGTAAAACTTGGCATCATCAACAAGCGGTTTCAATTTTAAAATCAATTCCGACAATTCAGCCTGACTACCATATGGGGACTCCAATACCATTTTCTCAGTATCAGCGGCAAAGCCAGTCACATTAGATGACCATTGTTCGTTGATGCGCTGAAGATATGCGGTGTTTTTATTGAAAAAATTATTCAGGCGCAATCGCTCTTGATGATCTAATGGAAGATCGGGTGAAAGGTCGCGAGTTTCTTGTGTCAGTTTTTGATTTTGAATTTGTATGAAGTCACTAATCCCTTGATAGATAGGTTCCACCAGATTTCTGATATTTGCATCATGCCAAGGGGCCATCCGCTTATTGATGTCCTCATCACTTTCTCTCAATGCGCGTAACTGTTTCCTGAAGTCTGCAGCTATGGCGCGAGCTTCATGTCTGGGAACCTCTGCATCCCAGCGCCCAATTCTCGCCATTAATTGAAACGAGATATTTGCAGTAAGACCTACGATGTTCTGTAAATGCATTACCAAGCGATTTGCCTCATCCTTTTTATTGTCTAAGGCTGCCATCGTTGCTTCTATTCCCAACCCCTTAATAGATTGAAATCGAGATAAACTTGAGAAAATACATAGCAATATTCCGGCAGTGAAAAGTAAGCTTGCGGACGGAATTTTTTCGTGCCAGACCATGTAAATAGCAAGTACTAGGCAAATGAATCCAAGAACGCCTAGAAAAAAGTCACGCAATATTCCTACGTTTTTGTTCATCCAATGAAAACTTATTTGCAAATTGGAATTCATTTGTTCCTTATTTAAAACGTAGTTTGCAAACCCAGATTGAAATTTCTACATAGGCAATCTTTATATAGCCCTACCCTCATACGCCTGCTGTATCAGTGCATTCACAGCATCCAGATCTTTATCTTCAGTAATGGGTAGCTCCGAATCCCCAGTACCCCAGTGCCCGGTGTTGCGCACGCCTCTGGCGTTGATTGGTTCAGCCTGATGATCCATGAGCCATGCTAGGTAATATAACCCTTGATTAATCACGCTCTCCGCTATCGAACGTTTGTACTCCAGTATTACCGGGCAAGAATTTTCATCCAGACCCAGAGAGTCGATACGCCCGTTGTGAATTTTACCGGTGAAATATTCTGACGCCAGAAAGCGGATACCTAGCAAGGGTTCGAGGTTGTTTTCAATCAGGGTTTGCAAGGGTTTTTCGAGATCGGAGGCATCGCCTCTCAGTTCGGTCGCTAGTCCATTGACTAGACGGAAGAGTTTTATGTCGCTCAATGTGCCAATCTCATTTCACTGGTTTTATCGATAAACCATCCTTCCGCATTAAGACGATTCCATGCGGCAGCTACATGTTCAGGCTTCATTAATGCCCGCTTGCGCGGGTTCCAGAGATGCACTGCAGTAATTGCATCTTCGAGGGTCTTCACATGTTCATCATGGCTTGCCACCCAATGCACAGATGCGAGTAACTCCATGCCGTAGGAAGACTGAAAACCTTCAATCAAACGCCCGACTCTGCTTACACGCTCAAACAAACCGGCAGATTCTTGCAATGAAATAAA